>JAEZEU010000474.1 GCA_023432885.1 Pseudomonadota bacterium
CCCTCATCACGGCGTCCACCGCCGCCGCCGATCAGGTCAGGTCGCTCGCAGCCGACGTGGAGCGCTCGTTGTCGATGACCGGCACCGCCACCGCTGAAGCCGTCACCGCCGGCGCCCGCGAGGCCCAGAACAGCCTCATCACGGCGTCCACCGCCGCCGCCGAGCAGGCCAAGACGCTTGCCGCCGAGATCCAGCGCACGCTGACGATGGCCGGCGCGGCGACCGCGGAGTCGGTTACTGCCGGTGCCCGCGACGCACACACCACCCTTGTGACCGCGTCCGCGGAAGCGGCCGAGCACGTCAAGTCGCTGGCGGCCGATGTCGAGCGCACGTTGACCACCGTTGGCGCCGACACCGCGGCCGCCATCCTCGGCAACGCGCGCGAGGCGCAAGGCCTGTTCGCGTCGAGTTCGGCCGAACATGCCGGCAACATCAGGTCGATCTCCGCCGAGATCGAACGGTCGCTGACGGCCGTCGCCGCCAACTCCACCGACACCATCCAGAGCGCTGCCAGCGCCGCGCAGGGTGCGATCCAGACCAGCGCCAGCAACGCGCAGAACGCGCTGATCGCCGCCTCGAACGAGATCGCCGCCAAGATCAAGTCGACCGCCGCCGACGTCGAGCGCTCCGTGCTCGCCGCCTCCTCCGGCTTCGGCTCGACCATGACCGGCAAGACCGACGAGATCGTCACCTATGTGACGCAGACCACCGACCGCCTCTCTCAGATGATCGACGGCCGCCGCGGCGCGCTGGTGGAGGCGCTCACCGCCAAGACCAGCCAGCTCTCGATCGAGATGGACCGCGTGACCGCCGACTCGCTAAAGGCGATCGAGACCCGCGGCCAGGCATTCGCCCAGTCGATGAGCGCACACGGCTCGGACGTGTCGCGTTCAATCACCTCGGCCGGAGAGCTTGCCACCGGTGCGGTCGGCAAGTCGCTGAAGGAACTCGAGCAGGCCTCGCGCGTGGCGATCGACCAGTCGCGCCAGGTCTCGATCGCGGCCGTCACCGAGATGCAGGAAACCAGCAAGATGCTGCGCACCGATACGGTCGCCCTGTTCGAGCGGCTGCGCGAGGGCAACATCCTGTTGCAGGAGGTGCTCACCGGCGCCCAAGACAACCTCAACTCGCTGGAGCGCGCGCTGGTCACGCGCGTCGCCGACTTCGTCTCCGCGATGAACGATGTCACCGCCCGCAACGGCGTCGCGACGCAAACGCTGGAGGACCAGCTGTCGGTCTTCAACGACAAGACCGCCAAGGCGCTTACCGACCTCAATTCGCTGTCGAGCCAGTTCGAGAGCCACGGCAAGGCCCTCGTTGAAGCCGCCGCCGTGGTCGAGCAGGCCAACCGCTCGACTTCCAGCTCGGTCGCCGAGCGCAAGTCGACGCTGGAATCGCTGGTCACCACCATCGACCTGCGCACCGCCGATCTCGACCAGCGGCTGTCGCGTTTCACCAGCCTGCTTGATGAATCGCTGGCGGCTGCGGAAGAGCGCGCCCGCGACATCGCCCGCGTGGTGGCGGAGACTGCCGGCGCCGGCTCGGCCGCGATCAGCCGCCAGTTCGAGGCGGTGCGTGCCGCCGCCGAGAACGAGCGCCAGCAGACGCTCGATGCCATGAACGAGCTCTATCAGCAGAGCGCGCACGAGACCGACCACATGTTCAAGGAATCGACCGAGAAGTTCTCGGCGATGGTGGCCGCGATGAAGCAGATGGCCGCCGAGATGCACAGCGAGCTTGAGGCGACCCGCAACGAGCTGCGCCGCGGCGTTCTCGAAATGCCGCAGGAGGCGGCCGAGAGCACTGCGCAGATGCGCAAGGTGATCGTCGACCAGATCGAGGCTCTCGCCGAGCTCAACCGCATCGTTGCCCATCACGGCCGCGGTCTCGACGTGGTGACGCAGGGCCGCTCCAGCGTGCGCCAGGAGGAACCCGTCATGGCCGCCGTCGGCGGCGGCGGCGGACGGGGCAGCGCCTCCACCCTGCCCCCGCCGGATCTCGGCATGCCGGCCCCGCGCCGCACCGAAGCCCCTCCGGTCTCGCCCGCCAACGGCGATGGCCGTGACGGCTGGCTCTCGGATCTGCTCAGCCGCACCGACGGTAACGGCCAGCCGCAGCCGCAACGCGGCCGCGCGCAAGGCCCTGCCAATCCGCTGGAGACGCTGTCGCTCGACATCGGCCGGCTGATGGATCGCAACCTCGCCGCGGAGATGTGGGACCGCTATCAGCGCGGCGAGAGCAAGGCGTTCTCCAAGCGCCTGTACACACCGGCTGGCCAGAAGGCGTTTGACGAAGTCGCTCGCAAGTATCGCGCCGACCGCGGCTTCAAGCAGACGGTCGATCGCTACATTGCCGAGTTCGAGCGCCTGCTCGACGATGTTGCCCGCGACGAGCGCGCTCCGCAGGCGCTGCGCGCTCACCTCACCTCGGAGACGGGCCTGGTCTACACTCTGCTCGCCCACGCCGCGGGACGGTTGGGATAAACCACGCTCGACAACGGCGGAGGCCTTGCGGCCTCCGTTCTCATTTGTCTGCCGCAAAGCGGCCAGCTCCCGATGGGCCTAAATTTCGCGATACTGCGGGAACCAAATGCTGTGTGCAGTTTTGCACGGAACGATTTTACAATGCGGTGCGTTCACCCCGGCATTCCGGCCGCCGCGCTTTGGGGGATCTCGCTTGGACCGAAAGCTGCCTGTGGTCCTGGTCATCGAGGATGACCCGGACATTCAGTTTTTCCTGGAGGAAACGTTGCGCGACGGCGGCTTCGAGCCGGCGATCGCCGGCTCCGGAGAGGAAGCCGTCACGCTGCTCAAGGCTTTCCGGTCGAAATACTCGGCGCTGATCACCGATATCAAGCTGTTGGGACGCCTCGACGGTTGGCACGTCGCCCACGCGGCTCGCGATGTCGATCCTGCATTTCCCGTCGTCTACATTACCGGCGCCGCACCGCAGGAATGGCCGATGTGGGGCGTGCAGAACAGCGTGCTGCTGACCAAACCCTTTGGGCCCGACCAGCTGGTGGGCGCGATCTCGCGGCTCATCGGCGAATCTGCCGGGTGTGGCGAAGCCTCGGATTCGTAGAATGGTCTATGCCGCCGCCATGTCGGATGCCGGCAAGCTTCCGCCGCGACCTCCCCTTGCCACTACGCTAAACGGCGCAAGCTGCGCCAAGCCGAAGGCGGTGGAGATCGCAACGTCAGCGGCATCTCGCCCGCGCGCGTGAGGGCACGCTTACAACGGAGTGCGCATCGGGCGGCGCGCTCGCACCGACCCGGTGCGGCGACTTACGCTGTGACTGCTCCGATCAATAGCACCGGATGACGTTGACGGTCTGCTCGCCACTACGTCCAGGAACCGTCACCGGCTCGTTCGAGCAGGCTGGCACGTAAGGCCGGTCGGACGGCGTGACGTTCGGCGGATAGCGGTGCGCCCAGTCCCACGGCACGTCCTGCTTGTACGTGTAGGTGTAATTGACGTCGGTCGACAGCGGCAGGGAGCTGCCCATCAGCGGCGGCTCGCCATAGGGAGCACCGTCATAGAAACCGCCCGCCGGCCAGAAGCCGCCGGCAAAGCCGCGGCGATGGTGCAGGAAGGGTCTTTGGCCAATCGGCACGCCGGGCCTCACGAAGGGCGCGGCAGCTGTTCCCCCCTTGCCGCCCCTGGCGAATGTCTCGCCCGCCGGAAGTGCGAGCGCGGCTGCACCAAGGGACGCAATAAGTCCAACCATTTTGAGCGTCATGATACGCACCAACTCGTTGACTCTGTGACACTTGCCGCACGCTAGGCTGCGGCCTTCGCAGCCGCAAACTTATCCTTAATTTTCGGTTAAAGGGTAATACTAATAAGGGGTGATTTGCCGCTATCTGGAACCGGACTGGCTCGCGGGCGTCGACGAGCCCCGGCGCTGACCGCGAAACATGCGGCAACAGACCGAGTGATCAGCAACGTTGTGCAGACCTGCTGCTTCGCTCGGCGTGCGACAATGAGACAGCCCCTGAGATCCGGGCTATCTTCTCTCGAAATGATTGGCGAGGTTTCGCATTGTCCAATCCGAGACCGGAGAACCTTGAAATTCTCGTATTGCCCGCGCCAGCTCCTGGTCTGTCATCGGCTGCACCGGCGGCCTCAGACGTCCGCTCCTGAAGCCTTCCTCGATATTGATGAAATGCGGATCGGCGATGCTCGCGAACAGCTTCTGAACGCGCGACAAGAACGGACGATAGGGCAAGGCCAAACCTCGTTTGCAGGCCCGCAACGGCTACAAGCTGCCAGTCGCGGAATCTCCCGATGTTCCCATTGCGAGCAATAGAAACCCGGCAAGACATTTCCCCGTTCTAATTCGTGCTGATCGCCCGCACCGCATCATTTGATGCAAGGAAGGAGCTCTTGCCGTGGACCTCGCGCACAGGACATTGGTCCGAAACCTGCGGGAGCACTCCCGGCTTGCGCATGAGGACATCGAACAGATCACTCGCCTGTCACACATCGTGCGGCAATACGAACCGAATGAGGACGTGATCCGTCAAGGTGACATCCCCAAAGCCGCCGCGCTCGTCTTGTCGGGCATGGTCGGGCGATATCATCTCCTCGGCAACGGCCGTCGTCAGTACCTTTCCTTTCACATCGCCGGCGACATGCCCGACGCGCAAGGCCTCTTCATCGAACGGATGGACCACACCGTGTGCGCCATGGGCCGCGCCATGATCGCGTTCATTCCGCACGCCGACATGATCAACGCATTCAAGGCACGTCCGCCGCTCAGCTTCGCAGTGTGGCGAGAAACCCTCATCGACGCCGCGATCTTCCGCGACGCGATTACGAACAACAGCGCTCGCCCGGTGCTGGCGAGGATGGCCCATCTGTTCTGCGAACTGTTTTATCGGGCCCGCGTATCTGGGTTGGCGCAGCAGAATCGGCTCGCTCTGCCCCTCAATCTTGTTCAGCTCGGCGAGGCCTTGGGAATGGCGATTGCCACGGTGAATCGCGCGCTGCAACGGCTGCGCGCCACCGGCAGCGCGGATTTTCGGGAAGGCGTGCTGACGATAAACGACTGGGAGAACCTGATCAGGATCGGCGGGTTCGATCCTCTCTACCTTCATCTCAAGAAGATTTCACCGCTTTAGTGAAGCACCTCAGAATGTGAACGCCGCGATCACGAGCGCGGCAATGACCACGAGGCCGGCGCCGAAAAGCATCGAGTACAGAGCGAGTTTTTCCTGCGACATAGGACCGGGATTAGCAATCCCCCCAATGTCCGAATGTGCAAAACAGCACATTCCGAATTTCAAGTGACACGTAACGTGCCTGGGCGACCTCTCGGCACCAAAAAAGCCCCGGCGAACCGGGGCTTTTCTCTCACGACCAGTTCTGGCGGCCGTACCAATCGTTCACTTCCTTCTGCGCCTGATCCTTGGCGTAGCCGTAACGCTGCTGCAGCCTGCCCTCGAGCTGTTCCTGCTTGCCGCCGATCTCATCGAGGTCGTCGTCGGTGAGCTTGCCCCACTGCTCCTTGATCTTGCCCTTGACCTGCTTCCAGTTTCCTTCAATCCGGTTCCAGTCCATTGCGGTTCTCCCAGTTGAGATCAGCAGGGCAACCGTCGAAGCGAGGCAACGTTCCGCTGATGTCAATCGGCCGCACTCACGCCGCCATGGCGATGCGGGAGATGGACTTGAGCCGGTTCGGGCGTCCACCGGGCGGATCGCGGGGCGGGCCGCCGTCGAGCGCGGCGAGCGCCTCAAGGACTTCATCCACGGTCACGATGCGTCGCGAGCCGGGTATCTCGCGCAGCGCCGGGTTCGACACTACCGCAGCCGCGTCCGACGCCCACGAGGCCAGGATGGCGCGTTTCTCGGCGAGCGACAGCTTCGTATCCGCCGCCACCTCCCGCGGATGCTCGTACACAGAGCCGGGATGCAGGATGGCGTTCAAATCAACGACATTTTCGGCATGATCAATCATCGGTTTTCCCCACATCTGCATAACGGGTATCGCTCTCCCCGCCGCATCACGCCGGTGGGGAGCGCAGTCGTAAGAAGATGGATGGAGCCGCCTTCCGTCAGGCCGCTTTGGCCTCGAGTTGCTGCACCTTGGGCGAATGCGCCCCGCCGATCGGGATACGGCGCGGCTTCATCGCCTCCGGCACTTCCCTCACCAGCTCAATCTTGAGCAGGCCGTTGTCGAACGCGGCGCTCTTCACCTGCACATAATCGGCGAGGTTGAACTGGCGCCTGAACGGACGCGCCGAGATACCGCGGTAAAGATATTCGTGCTCGGCCTTGTCGCTCTTGCTGCCTTCGATGGTGACGACGTTATGCTCTGCCGTGACCGAGATCTCGTCAGGCGCGAAGCCGGCGACCGCCAGTGCAATCTGGTATCGGTCTTCCGCCAGCCGTTCGATGTTGTAGGGCGGATAGTTGTCTTCCCCGGCCCGCTGGGCCGTCTCGACGAGGTCGAACAGGCGATCGAAGCCGATAGTCGAACGCCAAAGGGGAGCGAAATCGTAACTGCGCATAGCCAAGTCCTCCAAAGAGCAAGTTGGTTACGAGCGGCACCGGACACGACCGGTGCCCGTCTCCTGCCGGGCCCATCAGGCGCCCGGCGCCACCTCCGCGATGGCAAAAAAAATCTGGAACAGCCGGCCCTGGTTTCAAGGGGGGGACCGGAAATTTTTTTGCCGGGCGACTTGGCGCCCCCCAGGCAGAATAGCCATTCCCGGCCCGCTCATCCCGAGAGGAGCGTGGCCATGAGGCCGTTGCCGCCGGTCCCGGCGGCGCAGCTTCAGCTGCGGGTCTTCGGCGGCTTGTGGCCGCTCTGGCCGGGATTATTGTGCTTGTTGTGATGGCTCTCCTGGTTAAGGCCGCCCCGGCTCACCGCAAACTCCGAATGGCGTGCATCGCTGTGGCGCGGCAGGCGCGACGCCCCTTCGGGCAGTTGCGCCATCTCGTCCTCGAGCTGCCGCGGATCGGGCACGTCGGGCTTTCGCTCAAGCATGCGGATCTGCTGCTCATGCGTCTTGCGGCCCCGATGCTCGACCTTGCGCGGTTTCGGCGTCTGGTCGTGCGCGGGCCTGCCGTGCCGTTTGTTGTCCTCGCCGATACCGCCTTGCGCATTGGTGTCGTTCTCGAGGTCTCCTTCAAAAGTATTCTCGCCTTCGATCTCCGCGAGATCGTCCGCGGTGGCCTGTGCCATCGTCACGCCCTTTGAGCCGCCGATCAGCGGATTGCGCTCAAGGTCGACGTCGCTGGGCCGGATCGTCTTGCTATGCCTGGTCATGATCGCTTCTCTGCGGCATGGATGCCGCTGCCTTTTTCCGGTTCGTGAGTATGGTGGCTGTCGTGCTCACCGCCACCACCGGAGACCTTGCTATGCCGCCGCTTCGGGTCGTCGGCCGGCGGCTTTTTGATCCGGAGCGGTGCCTTGGCGTTCTCATGCGAAGCGCCCGGCCCGCCATGCCGGATGCTCGCGCGCGTCTTTGTCGAAGTTGACATTGCTGCCTCTCTAGCGGTCCTGCTGCAGGCCCTGATGGGTCGTGTTCTGCTTGCTGTTGGCCTGCTGTCCCTGCTGGTCGGGATTGACCTGATGGGGCTTGGTGCTGCCGGCCTGATGCAGATTGCCGGATTTCGGGTCGCCGGTGCCCTTGTGACTTTGGTTCTCCTTGGGAACTGGAGGTGCTTTCGTCATGCTGAAACTCCGTCTGCCGTGTGAGGAATCAACGCACGCCTGAAAGACTTGTTCAGGAGATGTCGACAAGCGGCAGCGCCGATGGCTGGAACAAGATGCCGTCCGCTCCCGTTGCCCCGGCATGACCAACGCTCCGAAGCAGGCGAAGGACGAGCGCAAGAAGCCCGTCCCGGAGAACCCCGCAGGCCCGCATGCGCGCCCGGATTTGACTGAAGAGGAGAAGACGCCTGGTTCCGGAATGTTGCCGGAGCCCGGCGACTCGAACCCCAGCCCTTCCGGCTAGCCAGACCGGGACTTTGCCAATCGAGCTTGCCCGCTCCCGTCCTCACGAACGCGGCTTCCTGGTGCCGCGAGGATCGGGGCGCCTTTGCTCGCGCTATTCTCAGGTAGCTCAGGCCATGCACGGTAGCCTGTTCGAGTCTTCGATTCCCTGGTTGGCAAGTTCTTGATGTGACGCGCCAGTTCGCGGCAGACTTGATCGTCGAGCGGGTGCTGCCTTTGCGACGCGACTTTGGATGTCGATGGCCCTAGCAAGAGACTTACGATTTTTCGATTGAGGCCATGCACTGTGCTCCACGCCTCACGGGCATCTGAACTTCGCTAAGAGCCAAAGGAGTTCACCTGCTCGCGAAATGTTCAACAAGACCCCGCTCGTCGTGCTCGGTCAGACGAGGAAAGCGCGGATAAGCGAATCTCCCTAAAAGAGCCACGGACCGCGCCTGCGACTAAGCTTCGTTCAGGCCTGCACCGCTATCCGAAAGCAGCTTTTGCGCCTTCGGCGTCAGTTCATAGAGGTCGCCGTCTTTCGAGACGTAACCCTCCACGATGAGCCTGTCGACCTCGCCCTGCATATCATCCGCGAAGGCGATCGACTGGGCGATGTCGCGGAGAATCGCGACCTGTTCCTCTCTGAGCATGGCGCTCCTCCTTGGGCTGGGAACGCGCGCCATCATTCTATGTTCCTGCCCGGCGAGCGGTGCCGACGAAAAGCCGGGCGTGCCGCATCCTTCTTCCATGTGGCTTCACATCGTAAGCTTCCAGGACGGGCGACGTCCCCAGAGGGCTATTTCGGCTCCGGGTCAACCAATCCGCGGGCGGGATTTTCCAACCGGCCTGCGCGCGCGAGCCGGACCGCATTGCCAAGCGCCTTTGCGGCGTTCACGACTTCCTGCTGGAACGCATGATCGCCGTCGAGCGCTTCATGGGACCCGGCATACGGCTCCATATATCCCACGTAGCCGTCGGCCTCCGCCACACGGCCGGCGGAGATCAATCCCATGTCCGTCAGCCAGTCGGACAGCGACCGCCTCAGGTCTTCGGCGCCGGCACTGTCGCCATGCACGACCAGTCCGAAATGCCGGCCCGCGAGATGGCGCGGATAGGGCCAGCCTTTCAATTCCAAAGCCTTGGCTTCTGAGGCCTTCTTGCCGTGCGTGGACGAAGGATCGGGGTTGCCGCCGTCTGCACAGACCAGCCGGTCAATCATGGACTTGAGCGCGGCCGGCGCGTGATACCAGTTCACGGGCGTGACGAGCAGGATCCCCTGCGCGGCCACCCACAGCGGGTAAATGTCGTTCATCCAGTCATCGGTCTGGCCGAGCGCATAGTTCGGGTAGCAACTGCACGGCCAATGACAGAGCGCCATGGAAGTCGCCACGCAAGACTTGCAGGGATGGATTTGTTTTCCGAACTCGGATGTCGTGCGCGACAGGTCGAGGATGTCGACGGCAAATCCCATCTCGTGGAGGTTGGGTTCGGCAATCTTGATCATCCGCCAGGTCTTCGACATCTCGCCCGGACAGCTGTGCTCGCTACGTGCAGATCCGTTGACGATCAGGATGCGCGGCTGTTCGCGGGGGTCTTCATGGCGGTGTTGCGCTTGATTGATGGCGTCGCGGGTCGAAAGCCAGTCGATGGCAATGTCGTAATCCGGATCGGCAAAACCGGCGCCGGCCTTGCGGGTCAAGGGCGCCTTGCGCGAATGGCTATAGCCATCCCACGCTGCCGCGATGATCGCGTCGATCTCCTTCCCCAAGAGCTGGAAGGCCGGATCGATGAAACGCTTACGGTAGCGCTTTTCGAATTCATCGCGCGAGAGCTTGACCGGTGGCATTCCCTTGCGAACGTCGGACTCGCTCATTCAATTCCTCAGAACCACGCTGGGCAGTGAGGTTGAATTCGAGCGCGAAGCCAAAGTTCCGACGCGCCGTTCCACCGGACCGGAACCGATTTGCCTCCCCATTTGTTCCTGAATGAGCACGTTCTTCTAGGCACAGCGGGAGACAGACGTGTACGCGCTATTCGAAAACGACAAGCAGATTGGCAGCCCCTTCCCGACCGAGAAGGAGGTGTGGGAAGCCGCCTTGATGGAAGGCCTGGTGACGGATGTTCCCGTGGCCGACGAAGCCGGCGGTCAGATTCTGCCGAAGGGCTATCGCGTCGCCAGGGTCGATGATGAGTTCGAACCGCGCCCCCGCTGGAAGCTCCCTAAAGAGATTTCCTGAAGACGCGAGATTCCCTGGAGCTGGACGATCGTGCCTTACCAGATTCCCCCGACGCGGGCTGACATTGCGGTCGCGGATGCCATCTCCGAGCAGACCAACCCGGCCCACCGAACAAGCAGCCGGGCTTCTCAGCTGGGCCGCCGATGAACACGTCATGTTGGCCATCGCGACGGGCTGGTGGCTGTACTGCCGAACATGTTCGCCTCGCCGCAGCAGAGACAGCGATCACCTCCTGCTGACCGCGATGGCGGCGAGCGCTATCCCTCATGTGCTGAAATCGATCTTCAACCAGCGGCGGCCGGACCGGTTGACGGTGCGCGGGCATCTCAATGGCGTTCCCATCTCGGGCAAGCCCCTTGACGCCTTTCCATCCGGCCATGCCATGCACCTCGGCGCGCTGGCGTCGGCCGCTTCTGCACTGCCGCCAGCAAGGCGCAACGTGATTTGGGCATTGAGCGCAGGGCTCGCGCTGACCCGCGTTGTGCTGCTCGCGCATTGGGCCAGCGACGTGGTCGCGGGAGGAGTGCTTGGCGCATTGACCGAACGTCTGCTCCGGCCGCTGACGGGCTACGGCGCGAAAAAACCCCCGGCCGGTACAGGCCGGGGCAGTTTAACGGGAGGAATCACCTCAACGGTGACACCGGGCAAACGTCCCGGCCTCCGCGGCGTTCCTAGGCTGCGGCCTCGTAGTTGACTGCCTTTTCCGCAAGCTTGCTCAGCGTTTCGTCGGTCTTCTTCTCCTCGGCCAGCGTCGCGTCCAGCAGTTTGACCGCCTGCGGCAGATTGAGCTTGGCGGCCCAAGCTTTCAACGTTCCATAGCGGGAGATCTCGTAATGCTCGACCGCTTGTGCTGCCGCCAGCAGCCCGGCGTCCAGCGCCTGCGTTTCGGCATACTCGTCCATGATCTCCTTGCCTTCGTCGATGATCCCTTCGATGGCCTCGCATTTCTTGCCGCGCGCCGCCTTGCCCACCATCTCGAAGATCTGTTCTAGCCGCTCCACCTGCCCTTCGGTTTCGTCGTAGTGCTTTTCGAAGGCGGCGCGGAGCTGATCCGAATTGGCGGCCTTCGCCATCTTGGGCAAGGCTTTCAGAATGTGTTTCTCGGCGTAGTAGATGTCCTTGAGCGTTTCGAGGAATAGTTCGTTGAGATCCTTGTCGGCCATGGCTGTTCTCCCTGGGTTTGGTGGCCGAACAACAGGGACTGTCGGCGTTTAGTTCCCTAGCCCTCGCGCTCCGGCCGCCAGATTTCGACCAGACTTTCAGCGGTGACGAGATCGATCTGTTCGCTGAACCTCAAGCGGTACATCGTCATCAGCGCGTCGTGCCCGGCATCCGACGAGCTGCATAGCGCATCTTCCACGAGCAAGACGTGAAAGCCGATATTGACGGCATCGAGCACCGTCGAGAGCACGCACACATCAGTCTCCGCGCCCGACACGATCACGGTCCGCACTCCCTTCGTCGCCAGCCAGTGCGCAAGAGACGAACGGAAGAAAGCCGAATAGGCGGGCTTATCAACGACGGTCGCCGGGGGCGCAAACCGCGCCAGTGCCGGCACGAGGTCGAGCTGCGATATATCCATCTCCTGCAGCGTCGCCGCTTTCCAGCGCCGGAAGTAGCTTTGCCATTGTCCCGGCGTTTCCTCGGGCGTGCGCGGCGTGATGAACCGCGTAAAAACCGTGCGCTCGGGATGGCGCGCCACGAGTTCGACGATAGTCGGCAGGACCCGCTCCATCCATGGCGTTTCCCAGAGGCCTCCCCGCGAAAAGATGCGCTGCATATCCACACAGAGATGCACCGCGTTTACGACCGGGATCATGGCTTGCTGCTTCTCACGAGACCAGCGCAAACTCCGGCGTAGCCTGCCAGCGCCTGTAGGCATCGATGGCGCGGTTCGAAAGCAGCAGCTTGCGGTACTCACCCCGCTTCATGGAGTTCACGATATTGTCGAGCAGGAAGCGGCTTGCAGCCTCGGGTTCGCCGAGCTCGCCTGTGCCTTGAAGATAGTCCCAGGCAATCTTGAACGAGCTTTCCATAATCTGGTGCGGTGTTTCGATCATGCGTTGGAAACGCCGGCATGCCCTGCTCCGTTCCTCAAAGATTCAAAGCGCGAGGTGCGGAGTGCGGCCACGGGAAAATTCTAAGTCGCATGATGCTTCGAACCGCGCGAGATTTTGCAGTCGGCGAGGCCTCTTCAATTCCTCGGCATGATCTGCAGTTCAAGCAAGGCGATGCGCTCAAGAACCTCCGCGCTCGTTTCGCCGGATTTTGCGGTACGCAGGATGGACTCCGCCAGCTGGCTGACATACGAGGAGCTCGCCGGTTCGGGAAGGCGGGCCACCGCATGATCGAGCGCTATCGTCATCGCCTCGATCGCTTCGGGCTCGAACGCTGCATCGGAAAAATTCTTCATGACCCTGAAAAATGGACCGCCTGAATACATCGGTTCAACGCCGTTCATACGGGGAACGTTCCGCTGCCATGCGCGCCTGTGTTTCAGTGCGGATGCGCGGTGCCGGGCTCGGCTTGGCGGCGATGTTGCTTTGCGAGCATCGCCGAGGGCATGACATTGGCCATGGCGGTCTGAACCTTGTTGTGCAAGCCGCTGACGACGTCGCCATCGCCGCGCATCATGGCGTCGAATCCGTCTTTCGCGACTGCCGCGGGATCATCCTTCCTCGCCGTACCGACATTGGTGTCCATCATGTCCGCGCGGCGGAAAAATTCCGTTTCAGTTGGACCGGGCATCAGACAGGTCACGGTCACTCCCGTGCCTCTTAGTTCTTCGCGCAACGCAAACGAGAACGAATTCAAAAAGGCCTTGCTGCCGTTGTAGACGGCCTGGAAGCTTCCGGGAACGAAGCCGGCAATCGACCCCGTGATCAGGATCCGGCCAGAGTTTCGCCTTCGCATGTCATTGCCCGCCTTGTGGATCAGGTAGACCGTGCCGGTGATGTTGGTGTCGATCACGGCGCGCACCTTGCGAAGATCCTGGTCCAGGAACGCGTGGCCCAGGCCCCTGCCGGCGTTCGCTAACAGCGCACCGACCGGCCGGCCGACGGTAGCAGCCCAAAGCCGGTCGACGCCTTCAATCGTCGCCAGATCGGTCTGCACGGCGTCGACCCGCACGCCCGTCTCACGCAGCGATGCAGCAGCCGCTTCAATCTGCGGTTCATCAGCTGCAATCACCAAATCGAATCCGGCTTCAGCGCAGCATCTTGCAAGTTCCAATCCTATACCGGTCGATGCCCCCGTGACGATGGCGAGCTGTCCGTTGGCGGTCATGGCTGACTCTCCTTTTGATCCCGGAATCACAATCTGGACTGGCGGCACTCGTTCCCTGAGGTCGCGTGGGGGAACTGGCGGCGTCTCGCCGTTTTGTAAATTGATCGCTGCGAACGGGAGATCTTGCTGGTGGCTGGGCGTATCCTGATCGGCACATCCGGCTGGCACTACGATTCCTGGCGCGGTCCGTTCTTTCCGAAGGGCCTTCGCCTCAAGGACCAGCTGCAATATTACTCGGGCCGTTTTTGCACCACCGAGCTCAATGGAGTGTTCTATCGCACGCCGTCGCAAACCGCCGTGCGCGACTGGAAGCAGCAGACCGCAAGAGACTTCGTGTTCGCCTGGAAGGCGTCGCGCTTCATCACGCACTGGAAGCGTCTGTCGGACAATTCGGTGAACAGCCTGGCCCTGCTCGACGAGCGGCTGTCTCTACTCGGCAGCAAGGCGGGACCGGTGCTATTCCAGCTGCCGCCGAACTTCCAGGCCAACCCGGAGCGGCTTGCGTCCTTCTTCAAGCTGCTGCCCAAGAGGCGCCGTTACAGCTTCGAATTCCGACATCCCAGCTGGTACTCGCCGCAGATCCTGCGGATGCTTGCGGATCGAAACGTTTCGCTGTGCATCTCGGACCATCACGATGCGCCCGCGCCATGGAAACGGACCGCCGATTTCGTTTATGTGCGGGGTCACGGTCCGGGCGGGCACTACCGTGGGCACTACCGGCGTGCGACGCTCATGCAATGGGCCCGGCGGATCCGGTCATGGAAGCGGCAGGGCTGCGATGTCTATGTCTATTTCGACAATGACCAGAAAAGCGCAGCCCCGGCTGACGCCCTGAAGCTCGCGCGGTTGCTGGAATGAGAGCGGCGGTTCAGGTCATCGGCCCCGGCATGAAGCAGCGAATGGTCAGGCCCAACGCGCCGCGCATTGGCCATACCATCGTTTTGCCCGCACGATTAGGCACCGTGATCACGGCGTCATCAGGCACGTCGTGCCAGGCGCCGTCGAGCCACACGCGATAGTGACCGTCTTTGGATTCCCAATCGACGTCGGACAACGCCGTGCCGTCGG
The DNA here is from genome assembly GCA_023432885.1 of Pseudomonadota bacterium. Taxonomy (GTDB): domain Bacteria; phylum Pseudomonadota; class Alphaproteobacteria; order Rhizobiales; family Xanthobacteraceae; genus Bradyrhizobium. The sequence goes on from JAEZEU010000474.1 coordinate 14,539, forward strand.
CGTCCGAGCAGCACAAGCCCTTCTTGCTGGCGAGGCTGTCGAACCATTGTTTCAAGGGCGAATTGGCATAACGGCCGTCGAGATCCCGAGCCGACGCATGAAAGCTAAACGCAAGAACCACCAGCAACGCGATCAGCGCCGGCATATGGCTTTCTCCTACATGCAACCGGCCGAGCGGCCTGCCAAACGCTGAGCCGACGTTCTTGTTCCCTGAGAGCGGAATTTCCGGCGACCAACGCCGGCCCGCGCTGCGGGTTCCTGCCCGCCCGATCAACGGCTCATGAGTCGGATTGCGCTCGACGCTGCGGGCGTCACAAAGAGCGCAGTTTTGGCGCTATCGCGCCCATTTCGCGGGTCTGTGCAGGGGAACGGTCGATTCCGCCTGACTGGCTCGCCTCGATTTGAACGAGACGCTGGACTGCCTCCCGCTCGCATTTCCGGAAAACGCAGAAAGAGATTTGTTCCAGCCTGCGGCAAGTGACCGGCTGCGAACATTGCGGTTGGCCCGGGAACCTCCCGCACAGCGCGCGATTAACGCCACGGTTCGAAACCTGATTGGAGGCTGAGATGGGATTTTTTTCAAAAGACATACAGACCATGGACGATCTGCTGCTGCACGGCCTGCACGATATCTACTATGCCGAGCAGCAGATCGTGGCGGCGCTTCCCAAGATGATCGAGCAGGCTACGAACCGCGATCTCACGCAAGGCCTGAAGAACCACCTGGAGGAGACCCGCAAGCAGATCGAGCGTCTCGATCAGGTCTTCAAGAAGCTCGGCAAAACCCCGCAATCCACCGACTGCCCGGCCATCGACGGCTTGATCAAGGAGGCAAACAACACGGCTGCGGAAGTCGAGGACAAGTCGGTGCTGGACGCCGCCATTGTCGCCAACGCGCAGGCCGTCGAGCATTACGAAATTGCCCGCTACGGCACGCTGATCGCATGGGCGGAAGAACTCGGCCATGACGACATCGTTCGCTTCCTCACCACCAATCTCAACGAGGAGAAAGCGGCGAACACCAAGCTCAATACGGTCGCATTGCGCAAAGGCGTGAACCGCAAGGCTGCAAGCTGATGGAGAACCCCATGAAACGTACAATGATTGCGATGGCCTTCCTTCTGATCGCCGCACCCGCGCTGGCACAATCGGTCGGGGAAAAGACCGGCGTCAATTCCATGCTCGGCATCAGCCCCTCGACAGCGGACTTCGTCAAGCAAGTCGCGATGTCGGACATGTTCGAGATCGAGTCCGGCAAGCTGGCGCAGCAGAAGGGAACCGAAGCGGAGAAAAAGTTTGGTTCGCAGATGGTGACGGATCACACCAAGACCAGCACCGAACTCAAAGGAATGGTGTCCAGCGGCAAGGTGAAGGCCGAACTGCCCACCGGGCTCGACAGCTCGTACCAGAGCAAGCTCGACAAGCTCAAGGCTGCGAACGACAGGGACTTCGCTTCCGAGTACAGTTCGATGCAGGTCAGCGCGCACAAGGACGCCGTCAGCCTGTTCGAGCGCTACGCGAAGGGCGGCGACAATCCCGAGCTGAAGGACTGGGCCGGCAAGACCCTCCCCGCGCTACAACACCATCTGCAGATGGCGGAGGATCTGGACAAGGCCAGGCCCGCAGCGACGACCGGCCAACGAAAATAGGTTGCTGGAGCGGGAGAGCGCCGTAGGCAGGGCGGCTCTCCCGCTAAACGCGACGGCATACTGATGCGGCCATGGCCATTGAAGACAAGCTCAAGACGGCACTGGATGAATCGCGCCTGCTTATCCTCGGGGCGCAGATACTGTTCGGATTCCAGTTCGATGCGGTCTTTCAGGAGCTCTTTTCAGACATCCCGGTAACAAGCCGCTATGTGCACTGCGCCGGCCTCGTCCTGTTGCTCGTGAGCGTTGGCCTGATGATCGCGCCGGCCCTGTTCCACCAGATCACCTTTGCGGGGCAAGCCAGGCCAGGGGCCATTCGGATCGCGAGCGTGTTCGCCGGCGCAAGCCTGCTGCCGTTGACGCTCGGGCTTGGCGCCGCAACCTTCGTGACCTTTGAGCAACTATTCAACCGCGGCGTCGGCATCGCCGCTGGGATATCATTTACAGCGATCGGGCTTGGGCTTCTTTATGGGTTTGGCCTCGCCTGCAAACATGAACGGAAGAAATCGATGGCACAGGAGCAAACCGACACAGGCACTTCCCTGAAAGCAGGGATCGAGCAGATGTTGACGGAAGCCCGCGTGATCATCCCCGGCGCGCAGGCTCTGCTGGGCTTTCAGTTGATCGCGGTTCTTACCAGAGCATTCAACGAACTGCCGCCCGTCTTCAAGTATATCCACTGCGTTGGTTTGAGCGCGGTCGCGGTGTCGGCTCTCCTCCTGATGACGCCGGCCGCCCTCCACCGCATCGGCTTCCATGGCGAAGACAACCAGAAGTTTTTCGAGATCGGGTCCCGCCTCATTGTGGCAGGCACCATTCCCCTCGCCGTCGGGATCGCAAGCGGTGTCGCCGTCGTGTTCTTCAAGGCCATCGACAGCGAGAGCATAGCGATGGCATCGGGGCTGGTCTCCCTCGCCCTGCTGCTCGGGCTTTGGCTGGGCTATCCGTGGCTGGTTGCCCGGCACACGGCATCCAAGTCGGTGAGCCGGCGTGCGACAGGATGATTGGACGTTCAAATCGAGACTACGCGCACGGGACTGCGGGCGCAGTTGGCGCCCGGCTTTCCCTGCGCCCTCTTCACAAACGAGTTTGCACAGGTTTGTACAGCTCAGGCGAAATCGCGCCGTGAGAACCCGTACGCATGTCTCGGCGTGATTGCGAGTCGCTCGGCTGTCTACTGCGCGCGGCGCTGCCCTGCCGCAGTAGCGGGTGCTTGCCGCGGCGGCGCCTGCGGCTCCGGCTGGCTCGAACTGCCGCCGCCGAAGATCACCCGGGTCGGGTTGCGGTCGAAATTGTTCACCGCGCGGCTGATGTCGGCGAGGGTGCGGCGGCCGTCGGCCATTAGCGCACCCGAGCGTTTGTCGAAATCCTCCGCCAGATCCTTGATCGCTTTCACCATCGCCGCCAGTTCGCCGCCGGTGGGGCCGCCGCCGATCGAGTTAAGGCCGAGCATGAGGCTGTCCGCCTTGCCCATCACGCCGTCGACGCGCGCCATGATGTTATCGATCTTCTCGGAATTGCGCGCGAGCGCGCCGGTGAAAGCTTCAAGATTGTGCAGCGAGTTCTTTACCGACTGCTGGTTCTCGGCGACGAGACGGTTCACGTTCTGCAAGGTGGCGCGGATCGCCTCGGTGACGTCCTGCAGCGCGTTGGGATCGGCGGTGAGCACCGGCACGCCGTCCTCATCCAGCGGCACCGGGGCAGCGTTCTCCTCGCCGCCCTTGAGCGAAATTGCCGCGACGCCCGTGAGACCCTGGAACTCGAGGCCCACCATGGTGTCCTTGCGGATCGGGGCCTTGTTCTCGACCATGGCCAGCGCGACAACGCGACGGGGGTTGTCGAGCTTCACGGAGATCACTTCCCCTATTCTAATACCATTGAAGTTGACGCTGCCGCCATTGCGCAGGCCCGAGGCAGGACCCTCGAAGACCACGCGCAGAGGACTGCGCAGCTTTGTCGTGTGGAGGCTCTGGAACCAGAGCACGAAGCCGAACGCAGCCGCGATCACCGCCAGCGTGAAGGCGCCGATCAGGACGTAGTTCGCCCGGGTTTCCATCAAATGCTCCTAAACCACGACCGCGCGGGCGCGCTTGCCGTTAAAATACTGGTTCAACCAGGGATGTTGCGAAGCCTTCATATCGGCAATCGAACCTGCGGCAATGATCTTGCCGTTCCCCAGAACGGCGATCCGGTCGCACGCCGTATAAAGGCTGTCGAGGTCGTGGGTTACCATGAAAACCGTCAGGCCCAAAGTGCGCTGGAGGGTGCGGACCAGTTCGTCGAAATCGCCTGCGCCGATCGGGTCGAGGCCCGAGGTCGGTTCGTCCAAAAACACCAGTTCCGGATCGAGCGCGAGCGCGCGCGCCAGCGCCACGCGCTTGATCATTCCGCCGGAGAGCTCCGAGGGATAGCGGTCGGCGACTTCGGGACGAAGTCCCACCATCACGAGCTTCGCCACCATGATCTCGTCGAGCAGCTTCTGCGAAAGATTGAGGTACTCGCGCACGGGGAATTGGATGTTCTGGCGCACGGTGAGCGAGGAGAACAACGCGCCCTGCTGGAACAGGATGCCCCAGCGACGCTCCACCGAGCGGCGCTGGATGGCATCGGCCGCGTCGAGATCGACGCCGAACACCTCGATGCGGCCTGCGACTTTCGGCACGAGACCGATGATGGTGCGCGTCAGCACCGATTTGCCGGCGCCGGATGGGCCGACGAAGCCGAGGATCTCGCCGCGCCTGACGTCGAGATTGAGCCCGTCGAGTATCCGCGTCTTGCCGAACTGAACGGTGATGTCGCGGACGCGAATGATGGCGTCGGATTGCGGGGCGAGCGCCATCATCAGATCCCGATCGAAGCAAAGAAGATGGCGAACACGCCGTCCATCACGATGACGAAGAAGATGCCCTTCACCACCGAGGACGTCGTGTGCTGGCCCAGCGACTCGGCGCTGCCCTGCACGGCGAGCCCCTCGACACAGGCGACGATGCCGATGGTGGCGGCCATGACGGGTGCCTTGATGAGGCCTACCACAAAGTGATTGATCGAAATGGCATCGCGCAGGCGGAGCAGGAAGGCTTCCGGCTCGACGCCGCCATAGAGCCACGCCACGAGGCCGCCGCCGTAAAGCGCGGCCATCGCGCCCAGGAAGGTGAGGATCGGCAGCGCCAGCACCAGCGCAAGCATGCGCGGCAGCACCAGCACCTCGATCGGATCGAACCCCATGGTGCGGAGCGCGTCGATCTCCTCTCGCATTTTCATCGAGCCGAGTTCGGCCGTGTAGGCACTGCCCGAGCGGCCCGCGACCATGATCGCCACCAGGAGCACGCCGATCTCACGCAGCACCAGCACGCCGAGCATGTCGACGACGAAGATGTCGGCGCCGAACTGGCGGAAATGGAAAATGCCCTGCTGCGAGATGATGCAGCCGATCAGGAAGGTGATCAGCACGATGATCGGTACCGCGCGCCAGCACACCTGCTCCATATGATGGATGGTGGAGGTGAGACGGAAGCTGCGGGGATGCAGGAGGACGTTGCCTGCGGCTGCAAGCACCGCGCCGAGCATGTCGATCAGGCCGACAAAAGTGCCGCCGATGCCGGCCACGTTGCGCCCGACCCCTTCGAGCATGCCGGAGATGGTCACGGGCTCGCTGTCGGACGGCGGCGCCGCCTTCACGCGGCGAACCTCGTCAACGAGGCTGGAATAGTTCGCCGAGAGCCCGGCGATCTGCGCCTCCGCGCCACCCTGGCTAAGGCTGCGGCGCAGCCGTTCGATCAGCCAGGCGCCGAAGGTATCGAGCCGGGAGACCTGCGAAACATCGATGAAGATGTTGGACCTGCCGCCGC
>JAEZEU010000617.1 GCA_023432885.1 Pseudomonadota bacterium
TCGGTGCCGTTCTTGATTTTCTTCATCTCGGTGGTGAGCCCGCCATTGCGGCGGATCCAGTCCTTCACCGTTTCCGGGTAATAGGACATCAGGTCCGAGGTGCCTTCGGCGCTGGTGACCTTGATGCCGAAGGTGAAGGCCTTGTCGTAGTAGGCCTGGTGGAAGCCGACGCTCGCCTTCGGCGTCACGCAGATCTTGTTCATCGGCACGATGCCGAACACCAGCGTGCAGGCGGAATTGCAGATGCCGTCGATGATGACGCGCTCGCCCCGGTCACGGATGCGCTTGTACTTGACCTTGTATTCCTCGACATAGCCGCCATGGTCGCGCGTAATGCGGAGATCGGCGCGCGCTGGCCCCGCGGCGATGGCAAAGAGGGCAACCAGGGCAGGAAGCGTGATGCGCATGGGCAAAGCGGGTACCGGAACAGTCTTCCGAAACGAGAAATTGCCAGTCCAAGACCGGACCAAGCCCCAAGACTCTGGCGGGACTGTGTTGGGAATTCGTTAAGTATCCCGAATCGGAGGAAAAATCGCCCCTGTCACCATTTCTCCGTACTTTCGGGCTCAATTTGCGCAAGCAGGGGCCCGGATCGCCCCAAAAGGGCCCCGTTCGGGCCGGAGGTAGCGGAGTATCCTGATGAGGAAGTTGAAGCTTTTCGCAGCCGCCGGCCTGCTGGTGGCTACCACCGGCGCCCCCACCCTCGCCGACGAGGCGCCGCTTCGCCACCGCCATCACCATCATCACCACTGGCGCGCGCACCCGCTGCCCTACCCGATCAGCTACTTGCATAATTACGGTCCCGGCCCGGCGCCCGGCACCTTTGCCTACTATGACGGCCCGGCCACCGTGAAATGCTACCAAGGCGCCGCCGCCTATATCGGCCAAGACCGCCGTCGCCACCCCTGCTACTGATCCGCGTCTAGCGTGGTCTTGCCGGTTCTGGTAAGCGACCGGTCACGCGCTCGTAGCTCAGCTGGATAGAGCATCGGATTTCGATTCCGAGGGTCGGAGGTTCGAATCCTTCCGAGCGCGCCAAAACTTTTTAGTAATCAGCTATTTAGCAGATCTGACGCTCTTCACCTTTTCAGAATAGTCGCCGATCAAGGCCGATAATTAGCAACCCAATCCCCGCAAAAATTCCCGCGCTCTTCCAAGTATCAGAATTGTCGGCCCTTTTTACAGAACCTCGGATTCTATTTCCGAGGGTCGGAGATTCGAATTCGGAAGCCTTAAGATGTGCCGCGAATACTCCCGCCCGGCCAAGTTGTTATTGCGGCTGTCCACGACTAACCTTGCAAGCGGGATCAGCGGAAAGGTGCGCATTGAATCGCACCAGTGCTGTGGGTTGGGGGGACTTAAAGGAGATGGCGGACCGAGAGGACGAAGCCGCAACGGCCGCAATTGTTCGGTTGGAGAAGCTTCTTGCTACTGAAGTCCCATCTGGGGCGATCTTCGAGAAAGTGGACCTCGGCGATTGGGACTGGGCGTCGGTTCGCGTCTACCTGCCGCAACCCATCACGCCCCCCTTCATGGAAGCGTTCCTAGTACTCCAGAAGCAAATCCATCAACTGGCCGCCGTCGCCAAGACCGGCCTTTCGGATGTCGGCCAGCTTACCGACGCCGAGCGGAACGAGCTTCTTCTGAACGTTGTGGTGACGGGCGGAAGCTCGAAATACGTCGCGGAACTGAAAGAGCCGCTAGAGAGGCTGTTGAAGCAGATGATTGGCAAGATGACCGGCAAGCAAATCAGCATCGTCATCGTGTGCCTAGGCACGCTGGTCGCGGCACCGTGGGCCTTCATGGCGTGGCTGGATCAAACTAAGGAAGTGAAGCTCGAAGAACTCAAGAGCAAGGACCACATCGCCGCTCTCGAAGCGATAAAATTCGCAAACGCAGAACAGAGCAAGGCGTTCAACAGAGTCATCGACATCCTTAAGGAACAAGGTGACGTGGGCAAACGCGCCTTGGAAGTCGTCAATCAGACGAACGACGCCATGTTAAAAGCCGCTGCTAGCAGTTCCAAGACCAAGATCAACGAAGTTGAGATCACTGCAGCCGAAGCTGAGTTGTTGCGGACGCCGACCAGAAGGCCCAGCAAAAAATAGTGCATCAAGAGGTCAAAGTAGTCGACATCAACACCACTGATCCACTCGACCTCCAGATCGTTCTTCTCGACCCGTCTACTGAAGCCCAGCACCGGATGAAGTTCAAAGATGATCTCTTCGCTGGTGAGAACCGACACAAACTTTTTGAGTCGCTCGAGAAGCGCTCCCTCATATGGGTCGAGCTGGCAATAAAAGAGATCGAAGGTGAGGTTCGATCGGTTCAATTGCTGCGGACGATACCTCGCCCAGCTGGCCTCACCGCCGAAGCTGATGAGGCGAACTAGGGTTCCACCAGGCCTGTTACCCGACGGACAGTAAACCGATCGGCGTGCGCGTTGGTATGCCGACAGCGCGTGTCGCGCATCGTTTTCTCGCTAGGAGACGATTTGGATGGGGGCCTTCACGCAGTCAGGAGAACGTGCGGCTGCACCGACACCGTCGGCGTCTTCTTATCAACGCCACCTGAATGAAATGATTTCGAAAGCGCAAACAGGCAGGCGTTGGCGCGCGTTCTCCATCGAACAATTCGGTCATCATCCCTGCTCGGATTTCTTCATGGTTGAAGCAGTCGAGTGCGCTCAGGCGAGCACGCGCTGTGCACGCAGGAGCGAGAAGGTGGACAGCGGAGCCAAGGCGGGTGCTAAGCGCTCAAGTCAATGCGCCGACGGCATTCACGCGCGACAGGTTCTCGCGGTAGGTCGCAATCGCATTGATCAATCTATGAATTCGATACTTCTATCGACTGCACCCCAGAAAAGGTCCGCAAACGAATAGAACATTGAAGCAGCGGCTCCTTTGGTCATCGCAATGACTTCCCGCAGCCCTTGCAGGCCTCTACCTGGACGGGCATGATGCCCGAGAGGGTCCCGACCCTCCATGAGGGAGCCTGCGATGACACGATTGAGTACGGAGCGCTTTGTCCACCTCCCGAACTTCGGTCGCTTGCGGCCCGTAAGGCGAGCACCTCGCCTTTCGGACACGCTAACGCGAAGGAGCTTCCTTACCGGCGCCGGCGCCGCGGCCATCACCGCCGCGATGCCGCGGACCGGGAGCGCCCAGACATCGGGGCCGCCTTCCAAGGTTCTCTTCAGACAGGCCAGGATATTCGACGGCCGGTCCGATGCACTCAGGACGGGCGTTCAGATTTTCGTAGAAGGTAACAAAATCGTATCGATTGACACGACGAGCAGTGCACCGCCGTCCGATGCGACTGTCATCAACTGCGGCAATCGCGTTCTGATGCCTGGGCTGATCGACGCGCATTGGCATGCGATGTTGATAGGACCTAATCCGGCGGAAGCGACCACCGGCGACGTCGGTTACAACAATCTCATAGCCGGCGACGAAGCGAGCGCTACGCTGATGCGCGGCTTCACGACCGTTCGCGATGTTGGTGGGCCGGTATTCGGTCTCAAGCGCGCTATCGACGAGGGGGTGGTCGGCGGTCCACGGATTTATCCTTCCGGCGCTGTGATCACCATTACAAGCGGACACGGTGATTTCCGCCAACTGTCCGATTTGCCGCGAACGATCGGCGGCATGCTCAGCCGCATGGAGCAGATCGGCGGCAGCATGGTTGCCGACAGCCCGGACGAAGTTCGCGTGCGGGTCCGGGAACAGCTCATGCAAGGCGCCTCTCAAATCAAGCTGACCGCAGGAGGCGGCGTATCATCGCCGTTCAGCCCGATCGACGTGTCGACCTTCACCCTGGAAGAGCTCCGCGCCGCCGTCGAAGCCGCCGACAATTGGGGCACCTATGTCTGCACCCACGCCTTCACGCCGATGGCGATCCGGCGGTCCATCGACGCGGGCGTGAAATGCATCGAGCACGGTTTTCTCATGGACGAGCCAACCGCCGAATTGATTGCTCAGAAAGGCATCTGGTTGAGCGCGCAACCGCTGCCCGAGGAACTACGGACAGGCTTTCCAGTCGGCTCCGTCCAGCGTGCGAAGGCCGAGGAGGTCTGGCCGGGCATCGGCCGAACCTACGAGCTGGCGAAGAAGTACAAGATCAAGACGGCTTGGGGCACGGACGTGCTATTTTCCCGCGAGCTGGCCCGGCGACAGGGGGCCATCCTTGCTTCGTTGGCCCGCTGGTACAGTCCCGCCGCGGCGCTTGCCATGGCGACCGGGACCAACGCCGAATTGCTGGCGCTCTCGGGTAAGCGTAACCCCTATCCCGGAAAGCTCGGGGTCGTCGAGCAGGGCGCGCTTGCAGACCTGCTGTTGGTCGATGGAAATCCGCTGGAGAACATCGCGCTCATTGCTGACCCCGAGAAGAATTTCATGGTGATCATGAAGGACGGGAAGATCCACAAGAACACCGTTCCGAGGTGATATTCTGAACCCTAACGAATTCGCGGCGGCAGCCACGCGCGCGGACAGCCGCTGGCGGGGGCAAGCGTCGGCCGGCTTGCCGCCCTGGCGTTAATTGCCTGAACCAGGCCTGCTGGCCGGTCCAGCTCTAGGCGCCTCAGCGATCGCACTGTGAACAAGCTCAACTGCCGGAGCCGTGCCCGAACTGACGGCGCGACCCCTAACCTGCTGACAATTAAGATATTTATCTGCGCGCAGGCCTCGGCGGCTCCCTCTCAAACCGGTTCCAAATGAAACAATTTTTCGGACCGGACGCAAAACTCTGGAAACACCCGGAGCGTTATCATGCCATCAATAAGAACAGGTGGCGTCATGGATCTCGTTGTTGCGTTTCTGGCACTGGTGAGCGTTGGTGTGTTTGCGGCCCATACCCTGGACGCGCTTCGCACCGGTTGAGCTTGACACCCTCCCCTCGCTGACCGTCGCCTTGGCGGTGGTCGGCCAGTCTTATCCCGCAGGCCCGGCCCGCGAACGTTTGACTCGCGCTTGACCGGACGAAGAAGCTACGCGAGTTGATCGCGGAGGAATTCGCTTGCCGCGTGAGCCGCAATCAGCTCCGGCGAACGCCGCTTCGCCCTTCGGTTGTTTGAAAGCACTTCCACGAGGCTTACGATAGCGCCTTTGATGGAGGTTCATTTGAGAACGACTATATTCCTAACTGTGATTACCCTTTCTATCGCGCCCGCTGCATCCGCGCAGAAGCTGGTGGACCCTGCCCAAGTCGCGCCCGAATACCGGGAAGCCGCCGAGAAGCGGCGGGCCGAGCAACTCCGGCAACGCGAATGCGGCCGAAGGGCGGATGCCGACAAGGTGCTGCCGCGCGATCGAACGGCATATCTCAATCATTGCCTGGAATCCGACGCCGCCAGGCATTAGGTCGCGCAGCGCAAGAGCCATGCGGCACCTCATGCCATGACTGAACCTTGCCCAGACCCGCGTTTGCGCCAGGCGGTCGCCAAACCCATTGTGTTGTTTCTCCCCCCCCCGCTCCAAGGGAGACCCTGTTAACGTCGCGCCGGAGGAGTCAGGATGATCCGTTCCGTCGCCGCTTTCCTCGCTTTGCTTTGCACCTCGCCGGTCACAACGGAGACCGTCGACGTACCCGGCCGCGGCATTGTCGATGTTGCGTCGTTTGCCTGCACAGATACGCCGCGCAGCACGCTAGTGCAGCGCGTCTGTTACGACGAGGCGCGGCGTCATCTGCTGGTTAATGCGGGGGGCGCCTATTCGGAATATTGCCGCCTGCCCGCCGCGACCTTCGAAGCATTCGTGGTTGCACCATCGATGGGGCAGTTTTTCCGCCAACGCCTCGCGGCGGCAGCGGCACAGTTTGACTGCAGCAGCTCAGACTGAAAAAGGCCGCACGAGGTACGGCCTTCCACCGAGGATCTGATTTCGGGCTTACCAGGTGCTGGTGCCGAAGAAGCCATAGCGGGCAATCCGCATTGGCTGGCCTGGTGCCTTGGCCACCTTACGCTTCTTCGCAGCCGTCGTATCGCCTTTCCTTTGCTCGGCAGGAACGAACTGGGCAAACGTCTCGCGCACGCGAGCCTTCGGCGTCATCTCCGGTACCGGCTCGGGATCCGGAAGCGCGGCCTGCACGGCCGGAGTCTGGGCCGGCTTTGGCATGATCGTCGGCTGGGTGGTGTCGAGCACGATCCTCTCGGGCCACTTCTGCTCGGAACGGATACGCAGGGTGGTCCGGTCAATCATTTGGGCGCTCTGAGCGCCGCTATCGGCCGCTGCCTTCGGCGAGAAGAAATCGAACGCAAACAGCAGCGCCGTCAGAGCGCCGCCGACAAACACAAAATATCGAGCCAAGGGCATCATTCAGGTCACCGCTTGCTACCGCGAACCGCGCGGATCCATCCGCCTACCAGCCGGTATGCCAGTTAGTCCGGGGCTGCCCGGCATGGTTCACCAAGGTGAGTAACTTTTTCGGGAGCGCCCGAGTGCCGGCTGCAACGCGGAAGCTAAACCCGGCTTGCCGCGACCAGCGCACATTTAGCTTTGTCGGCGTTAACGTTGACGAAGCCGACATGAACCCGGGTGAAAGTCTTGCGGCTCTTCATCTCCACGGGGTCGCTGATGACGCGTTTGCGGTCGGTCAGATGACTGCCGTCACGGCGGGTGAAGGCGCACGCGATCTCTATGTCCTTGACCGCATAGTCGTTGGCATTGCGCAGTGTGAACGTGACCAGCGCCTTCGAGCCAAGGCCGCCGCGACGCCAAGACTGGGAGGAAATCTTCAGGCCGTCGAGCGGCGAGGCGGCCGGTGCTTCCGCTGCTGTTGTGGGAGGCTGAGCCGCATCCGGGCTGGCCGGCGCCGCCGCCGAAATCGGCGCTGCCGACTCGTCGCCCTGGACGACGGCGGACTTGATCGAAACGGGCTTGTCCTCGAAGGCGTCGCTAAGGGTCGGCCACATCACCCAGGCCAAGCTGCCTGTGATCACGATGGCCGCAAGGCCGGCGCCAAAGCCGGCAATTGACCGCGCGCGTCTCGTCATGGCCATCCCCTCCTGCCGGGTGCAGCCGGCGAATCAAAAAGCCGTAGCGGCGTTCACCGTACGGCTCTCAGGGACGACAGCCGCTTGGGGTTCGCCACCGCGTGCTCAACGCTTCACCGCACGTTTGGTTGCGCAGCGTCACGGCATTATTGCGGCGCCCGCAGGCGGCAAAGGATGGCACTGACGAGGTGCTGCCGCTAGATTTGCGCCGCAAGATCAACAATTCGGCGGAAGCGAGGGATACCACGATGCCTGCTGTGACCTGGGACCATATTCATTTGCGCAGCCCCGATCCGGAGGCGACCGCGGCCTGGCTGCGCGATATCCTCGGCGCCGAGATCGTGCGCGGTCTCGACCGCATCGACGTCAAGCTCGGCGGCGCCAATGTTTTCATCGCCCCGGTTACGACAGGCGACGGCGTCAACTCACCGCCGGTGACGCCGTATCAGGGGCTCGATCATTTCGGGCTCGCGGTAGAGGACATCGACGCGGTCGCGGCCGAGATCAAGGCCAAGGGTGTCGAGTTCACGAAGGAGCCGACCACCATCCGCCCCGGCGTGCGCATCTGCTTCCTGCGCGGCCCGCAGGGCATCTCGATAGAGTTGCTCGAACGCGACAAGAAATACGTGTGACTGCTTTATCACGCCGGGTCTGCCTCGGACGCTAAGGAGACGCGGAACGCGCGTCTCGAACCATGAGGCTGCAAACGGGACGCATCCCTTGACGCCCCTGACGTGGCCCTCGTGGGCTTAGGGTCAAGTCCAGCTAGTTAGAGCCGACCTGGATCGACTCACTACGTCATGCTGCCCGGCATGAAGCAGCGGATCGTCAGCCCGCCCCAGCCCTTGATCGGCCAGACCATGGTGCGGCCGCCGCGGTTGGGCGCGGTGATAACAGCATCATCGGGGACGTCGTGCCCCTCCCCTTCGATCCTGACCCGATAGTGGCCGCTCTTGCTTTCCCAGTCGGGATCGGCAAGCGCATAGCCGTCGGCATCGGAGCAGCACGGACCCCTGCCGGACTTGAGGTGTCGAACCACGCTTTGAGCGGCGAGTTGGCGTACCGGCCGTCGTCGCGAGCGTGCTCACTTGCGAGACCAGTCCAAGCAGCAGCCCCACGCACATGATCGGCAATATCGTTCTGCCGCCTTGGTGCTGCCCCCTGAAAGCTCCCGTGTCGTCATCAGGGCATCGGCGAGCGCTGGCACCGCCGGAATACATCCAGTTGGTCACCTGTCTCTTGCTCCGCCACCGCGCGCGCATTCCGCAAAGGGGGCAAAGGTATTACGAGATCGAATGCACACAACGCTGTCGTTTTGCAGCACTTCCCCGCCGGTAACAGCGACCCACTTGGCAGGACGAGCGCTCACCTAAGTTGCAAGAATACCAACGCATCGCGGGCCAACTCGATTCGCGCCCGGCAGGGCCCGGGCGGCTTTGTCGCGCGCGACCGGCAAATCTGCCGCGTTGCACCACCTGCCGTACTTTGGCTAAAATGGTGGACGGGCTGCCGTTGGGCGACGGAAGCCGGCACTGGGACACAATGAAAAACGGGCTGTATTCGATTCACGTCACCCTGCTCGACGGGCGCGCCGGCAAGGGCAGCGGAGTGATCCTGTTCCGCGACGGACAGATCCTCGGCGGCGATGCCTATTTGTTTTATACCGGCAGCTACACGGTGAAGGACAATACCTTCAAGGGCGAGGTGCTGGTCCAGCGGCACACCACGCCGAACCCGAACGACAATCCCTTGTTCGGCGGGCCTGCGCCGGTCGGCATCGGCGTTTCCGGCACCTTCACCGATACCCGCGGCGTGATGAATGGCACCGCGCTGGTGGGCAAGGCCAGCCAGATTTTTGGCGCAACGCTGCACAAGCTGGCAGATCTCAACTAGATTCTAGCGCATCCTAGCCGGCGCACTTTCTGCGGGCTATTCCGCCGCGAGTTCCACCGGCGCAACGCGCGGCAGGATCATCTGGATGCGCGTGCCGCCCCCGGGCGCGGAGTCGAGATCAAGCCGGCCGCCGAGGCGCGTGGTCACGATGCTGTAGACGATGTGAAGCCCGAGACCCGTGCCGCCCTGGTCGCGCCGCGTGGTGAAGAAGGGATCGAAGGCGCGGCGACGCACGTCGATGCTCATGCCGACACCATCGTCGGAGAACAGCACCTCGACGTTGTCCTTGCCGGATTCGCGCACCTGGATGTCGACTGTGCCGGGGCGCCCGTCCGGAAAGGCATGCGCCACAGCATTGAGGAACAGGTTGGTGAGCACCTGGCCGTAGGGACCGGGATAGCTGTTCATGGATAGATTAGGCTGGCACTCAACGTTGAGCGTGAGGTTGTGCTTGCGCAGGCCGGGCCGCAGGCTCATCACCACCTGCTCGGTGAGATCGCCGAGGTCGAACACGCGTTTGTCGGAATAGTTGCGGTCGGCGGCGACCTGCTTGAACGACTGGATCAGCTCGGCGGCGCGATTAAGGTTGGCGACGAGTTGGGCGGATGCGTCGCGGCTGGTGTCGAGAAATTCGTTCAGGCTCGAGCGGCGCAATTCGCCGCGCGCCACTTCCGCAGTGAAATTCGCCGTCTTTCGCTCCAGCGCGGAGGCCACCGTCAGGCTGATGCCCACGGGATTGTTGACCTCGTGCGCGACGCCCGCGACCAGGCGGCCAAGTGCGGCGAGCTTTTCCGCCTCGATCAGCGAATTCTGGGTTTCGCGCAGGTTGCGCAGCGCGGCTTCGGCCGCATCGCGGGCCTTTCGCATTTCCTGCTCGCCGCGCTTGCGTTCGCCGATGTCGAGCGCGACGGTGACGATGTTCTCGATCTCGCCGTCGGCGTCGAGCAATGGAAGCTTGTTGACCAGCCATTGCCGCATGTTGCCGGCGGAGTCCTTGTACTCCTCCTCGTAGAAGCCGAGCTCCCTGCCCGCCGACAGCACCCGCTTATCGTGCTCGTCGGTCTTCATCGCGCCGTAGCGCGACATCAGCTCCCCGGTGGTGCGCCCGATCGCATCCTGCGGCTCGATGCCGAAAATGCCGGCCATATAGCGGTTCATCAGCACGTAGCGAAGGTCCCTGTCCTTGACGTTGATGACCGCCGGCACGGTATCGATCACCTGTTGCAACAATCTTCTGCCTTCGGCGATTGCATCTTCGGCGCGCTTCTCCTCGGTAATGTCGCGCACCACCCCTTCGTAGCGGATAATCTCGCCAGCCTCGTTGCGCACAGCACCCGCCGAGTCCGACAGCCACAGGACGGTGCCGTCGCGGGCGCGGACCTGATACTCGAATTCGCGCACCATGCCGTCGCGTTGCATCAGCCGCCGGTATTCATCCCGCGCTGATTTGTGCACATAGACGCTGTCGGCGACATCGCTGATGGCTGCGATCAGTTCCTTCGGGGTGGCATAGCCCATCATGCGCGCCAAAGCCGGATTAGCATCGAGCAATTCGCCACTCGGCGTCGTGACGTAGATGCCGTCAACGGACGTTTCGAACAGCTTGCGATAGCTCTCCTCAGCCATACGCTGCTCGGCGAGTGCGCGCACCGCGGCCTCGCGCGCGGCATCCGCATCCACCAGGGTCTGGCGGAACACTTCGGCAGCCCGTGCGATGTCGCCAATCTCATTGTCGACGTCGGTCGCGGGAATGGGCACGTCCTTCTCACCGCCCGCCACCGAGCGGATCGCGGTTGCGATCCGCGCCAGCGGACGCACGGTGCGGCGCACCACCAGTGCCGCGGCGAACAGGCCGATCAGCACGCCCATGCTACCGAGCACTATGCTCTGCCATTTGGCCTCCGACAGCGTCCGGGCAAAATCCCGAGCCAGGACATGGCCGCGCCGTGCGCTCACCTCGCGCAACAGTTCGGTGACCCGCTGGATCAGCCGGCCTTCGGTGCCCAGCACCTCCCTGTCGATTTCGCCGATCTGCCGCTCGCGGACGGTAATCGCAACGATTGTCTCGGCATAATCATTGGCAGCCGCCCGCAGCTTCGCATCGCCAATCGTCAGTGCACGCATCTCGTGCGCGGCGACCTCGGCGGCCGAGGGATTATGCGCCAGCAGTCCCGCGGAGATGCGGTTCTGCAGCTGCAGCAGAGTGATGGTCAGGGTGGAGTCGGCATTCTCGGCAATCGCCGCGTTGAACCTGTCACGGAGCGGCGCCAGGCCGGCGATCAGATCCGCCCTGCGGTTGATCAGCACCGAAATGCGTTCGATGCCGGAACGATAGGTCGAAAGGCGTTGGGTGACGCCATCGATCATATCCTGCTGCTCGGGCGCGAGCTCAAGGCGGGTCTTCGTCAGGACGTCGCTGAGGGCCGTGGTGGCTTCCGCGATCTGGACCGACTGGTCGCCGGGATCCGTCACGAAATCGCGCGCGGCGAGCCGCAGTTCGTTCATCCGCCGGTCGATGTCTTCGGCGAGATCGCCGACGGCCTGCAGCCGCTGCAACTCGGCAAAGGTCTGGTCGATATGGCGGATGGCAATGACGCTGGCCGCACCGGTCACGACGATGACCGCCAGCACCAGCATAAAGCTTCCGAACGTCATCTGCCCGATCGAGAGCGAGCGCACCCGGTCATTAGGCGGATTCGGCGGCGTTTCGGCAGACATACGGTTGGGACCGGTTCCAGACAGTCCCAATATACGACGTCTTCCCCGGCGGGGAACATATTGAAATTTGTTATAAATCCCCGCGCGCTGACCACCTTAGGCCAAAGGGCAAGGTCCGACCTGGATGATCCCGGCAAAGATCGCCAAGAGGCGTTCTTCACGTCACAACCGGCAGTGTCCAGCTTCTGCTAGACCTCCGGCGTAGCCAGGGCCGTTTCCAGGCCGGCGCTGATCCTGGCGACCGCCGGCTGCGGGGCCGCAGACTTCATCACCATCAGCAGCAATGCGGAGCGGGCTTGCCTCATCCGGCCGCGCCGACCTCGAAGACGTCGCCATCATAGCCCGCTTCAAGCGGAATACGAAGCTGCCGGCCGGTCGCGGTCTTGGTCATGACCGGTGTGACTGTGATGACAGTCTTGCCCTGGCTGTCGTCGAGGGCGGCCCTCACACTGTCCTGCTTGCCGAGCCTGATCAAGTTGCGCGTGGTCGGGAACGGCAGCTTGAAGCGGCCGGTTTCGCCGCCCGCCAGAGCTTCGCGCGGAGACACCCAGATCGAGTCGGTGGATTCCTTGCCGTCATGCGCGCCAAGCTGGTCCGGTGGCGCAGCAGCGAGATAGAACCAGGTGTCGAAACGCTTCGGCAAGCCTTCCGGCGTGATCCAGTGCGCATAGGGCGTGAGCGCGTCGAGGGCGAGTTGCATACCGCTGTCGGTCAACGCCCGCAGGAAGGTGGTCTTGCGATCATTCAAGTCGGCGCGAAAGGCGACCTCAATCTCGCTGGCACGCTTGGCATCGACCAGCGCCTTCGAGCCTCTCGGTCGCGCGAGGAGAATGCCGCTTTCCTCGAAGGTCTCGCGGATTGCCGCGATCCGAAAGCCGAGCGCGTCGGCATCGAGACCCTCGCCGCCGGAATAAAGCTCGGATTCCGCCGCAATATCCATGTCATTCTTGTCGACGCTGCCGCCCGGGAACACCAGCGCACCGGAATTGAACTCTATCTGATGGTGGCGCACCATCATGAAGACCTCGATCTCGTTCGCCGTCTTGCTGTCGCGGAGCAGCAGCACGGTCGACGCCAGACGTGGTTTGACTACTTCAGCCATAGACACTCCTTGAGACCTCATCCCGGGGAGCGGCCTTCAGGCCGCGTCTCGATGGATGGATGGCAAGATCGGGGCCTCGCGGTTCGTCACCATGAGGGATCATCATCCCGCCGCACTCGATTGCGGTTGCAGGTTGGCGCGGCGGTCGTAGCGCGCCACCCGCGATAGCAGATAATCGACTTCCGCTTTCGCGGTCGCCGTGATGATCGCACCGGGCTTGCGCTGGGCGCTGGAAGAGATGATGCCGCGCTTCTGGAGCACGTATTTACGCACGGACAGGCCCGCCCCCGGCTGCTGCTCGTATCGGATCAGCGGCAGATGCGCGTCGAACAGGTCATGCGCGGCGTCGCGCTTGCCCTCCTTCGACAGCTTGACGACGTCGATCAGAAGTTCCGGGAAGGCATAGCCGGTCATGGCGCCGTCCGCGCCGCGCTCCATCTCGAAATCGAGGAACAGGCCGCCATTGCCGACGAGGATCGAGAGTTCGCGCAGCGAGCCATCCTTCTGATAGCCACGCAGGGTGGAAATCTTCTCCAGACCCGGCCAATCCTCGTGCTTCAGCATCACGCAGGAGGGGCTGTCCATGATGATCTTGCGGATCACGGCCGGGGTGAACACGACCGAGAGCGTCAGGGGGTAATCCTGCAATACCCAGGGAATATCGTCGCCGATCGCTTCCTGCGCCTGCCTGAAGTAGCCGGTGATCTGGTCGTCGGTGCGCAAGGATGGCGGCGGCGCGATCATGACGCCGGCCGCGCCTGCATCCATCGAGGCCTTTGCCAGCGAGCGCATCGAGGCAAAACCCGGTGCGGAGACGCCGACGATCACCTGCATGTTCTTGGCGCGCTTGACGAAGCGGACCGCCACCTGCTCTGCCTCGGCCGCATCCAGCTTCGGCGCCTCGCCGAGGATGCCGAGCACGGTGACGCCGTCGCAGCCGACCGAGGCGTAGAAATCCGTCAACTTGTCGATCGACTTCTCGTCGATGCGGCCGTCCTCGTGGAACGGTGTCGGCGCAATTGCGAAGGTGCCGGCGGCCTTGGCGTTGAGCTTGGTCATGTACCCTCTTCTCCTCTGTCATTCCGGAGCGATGCGCAGCATCGAACCCGGAACGACGGCAAAATTTCAGAACCTTCGCGCACCCATCTTGCCCTGCTCCTCGGAGAAGAAAATCTCCTTGGCGTGGGTGACGATGTCCTCGGCCTTCCAGCCCGTGAACGGCGGCTTCCAGCCTTCCATTTCCATCATCCGCATCTCACGCACGCCCCGGGGGCCGGAGACACCGAGCACCTTGCCGGTCTGATCGCCCGACAGGTGCGAGACCATGTATAACACGGCCGGCGCTATTCCGTCCGGGCCCAACGCTGCGCCAGGATTCTCCTTGTAGCGGGGCAGGTCCGCGGTCATGCGGGTCAAGGCACCCGGGGCAAGCGTCCAGATCCGGATGTTGTATTTGCGGCCCTCGATGGCCAGCACGTTGGACAAACCCCAGATACCGCCCTTGGCGGCGCCGTAGTTGGTCTGGCCGAAATTGCCTATCAGGCCGGAGGTCGAGGACGTGTTGACGATGACGCCGCCACCATTCTCGCGCATCCATTTGAACACCGGCTGGGTGCAGCAGAAGGTGCCTTTCAGATGCACCTTGATCACCCTGTCCCAGTTGGCTTCCTTCGCCTTGGCAAAGGTTTCGTCGAGCAGGATGCCGGCATTGTTCACCAAAATATCGGCGCGGCCGAAGTTCTTGATGGCGTCTTCGAACACCGATTGGCCGCCGGCCATGGTTGAGATGTCAGCGCCGTTTGCCACCGCCCGGCCGCCCTCGTCCGTGATTGCGTCCACTACCTTTTGCGCCATCGACTTGTCGGAACCCGAGCCGTCACGCGGACCTCCGAGATCGTTGACCACCACCGCGGCGCCCTCGCGCGCAAACAGCTTCGCGTAGGCCTCACCCAGCCCGCCACCCGCGCCGGTGATCAGCGCCACCTTGCCGTCGAGCAATCCCATTGGGTTTCTCTCCCTCATTTCCTCCCTCATTCCAGGACGGTCCGAAGGACCAACCGGAATCTCGAGATTCTCGGGAGCGCAACAGCGCTCCATAGTTGGACGCCTCGTCCCGGAATGACGGTGGTTTTACGCCAGCACCGTCTTCCCGCTCTTGATAACCGTGACGCCCCGCGCCTTCACCTTGGCCTCGAATGATATGACATTGCCGTCCTTCCACATCTCCATGGTGACGGTCTCCCCGGGATAGACCGGTGAGGAAAACCGAACGGCATGCTGCTTGAACGCGGCTGGATCGTAGTCGGCATAGGTCTGCAGAATGCCGCGGCAGGTGATGCCGTAGGTGCACATGCCGTGCAGGATCGGCCGGGGAAAACCAGCCTTCTTGGCAAACTCCGGATCAGAGTGCAGCGGGTTGCGATCGCCGCAGAGTCGGTAGATCAAGGCCTGGTCCGGACGCGTGGAGATATCGACCGTCTTGTCCGGCGCGCGCGAGGGCATCTTGTGCGGCTCGGGCTGTGTCAGGTTCGGCCCGCCGAACCCACCGTCGCCCCGGGCGAACCGCGAAGCGACAAGCGTCACAAGCTTCTCACCCTTTTCGTTCTTCAGGACGGTCTGGTGGCTGATCACCACGCCCTTGTCCTTGCCCTTGTCGTAGACCTCGCGCACCGACGAATCCGCCGTGATATGGGCTGCGGTCGGCAGCGGCTGGTGAAAGGTGATGTCGCGCTCGCCGTCCACGACCAGCACGCGATTGAGGTTCATTTCGCCGGGCCCGGCCCCCCAGGCCGCGACGGAGGCGAAGGTCGGAACGATCTTGAGCGGACGCGGCGTCGCGGCGGCCTCGTTGACGAAGGCGAGTTCCTTTTCATCCATGGGATCGGCGCCCATTCCGATGCCGTAGGCGTAGAGCATCACTTCACGGTCTGTGTAACTGTATTTCTGACCGAGGTTCTTGAGCCCCTTCAGTTCCTCGTACCTCGCCGACATCCTGCAATTTCCTCCTAATTTGTCTCAACATGCAGCGAGGCTCTTTACCGCGTCCTCTCCCCTTGTGGGAGAGGGAAAGAACAACATCGCCACGAACTCGCCTAAGTAAGGGGTTGGCTCCGTTGACAGATTGCTTGCGGAGGTCCCCTTATCCGGCGCTTCGCGCCACCTTCTCCCGCAAAGGGAGAAGCAAGATCAGGCGGGTGTAAAAAATGGCAGCGGTGCGCCGTCCGTCGACTTGAACACCACTTTCACCTTCTGCCCGATCTTCAATTTCTCAAGGTCGCAATCGACAAAGTTCGTTTGCAGCGATGGGCCTTCCTTCAGGGTGACGTAGCCGATCGCGTATGGCCCGGTCGGCGACTTCCGCATCAGGCTGTAGGTGTAGATCGTCCCCTCGCCGGAA
>JAEZEU010000009.1 GCA_023432885.1 Pseudomonadota bacterium
TGCGCGCACTTCGGAAATGGGCATGTGGCTAGCCGCCAGCAGCCCGACCCGGGCCAGCGAACCGCGCACGGAGATCACACGTCCAAAGGATGTCACAGCAATAACCCGTCGAGAGTGGTGTCCTCGCCATTATCCGGATATCGACTGGATAAATTGTTAACCCGCACGGATTCCCGCGGCCCGTATCAAGGCAACTTCTGCAGCCCGCGAGGTTCCACCGCCGCCTCGATTAAGGACTCGTTTACTATCGCAAGTCTCACCATGCGACAGGCGACGGCGGACTGTCATGCCAGGCGCGAAGCCAGGCTTGGCGAGGCCGTTATCGCCGCGGCTAGGCGGCGACGAATCGCTCGCTCGCGCATTTCCCTCTCGCGGGCAGCGCATGCCCGCGTCATTGACTTCAGCAGGGACGGCGGCCTAACTTTTCACAAAATGATTTTGCCGCCGGGGGCAAGCCGCTTTCGGCCAACAAGAAATCGGGCAGGGTGGAACGCGATGATCCGCGGCATCGAGCTTTGAGCGAGACTGCCCGCACGTCCGCGTTCGCCTCGTTCCGCATCCGGAATTATCGCCTTCAATGGCCGGCCGATCTGCTTACGTCCTGGGCGTTCGAGATGGAGCAGATCATCCTCGGCTGGTACGTGCTGGTCGAGACCGGCTCGGTGCTGCTGCTCACCCTGTACGCTGCCCTCGGTTATGTCGGCACGCTGATCGCGCCGATGTTCGGCGTGGTTGGCGACCGCATCGGCCATCGCGATCTCCTGGCGATGATGCGCGCGACCTATGCGGTACTGGCGGCGATACTGTTGACACTGGTCCTCACCCGCACCTTGAACCCGTCCTGCGTCCTGATCATCGCAAGCCTTATGGGCCTGGTTAGGCCGTCCGATATCGGCGTGCGCGGCGCGCTGGTTGCGACAATCATGCCGCATGACCTGCTGATCGGAGCCATCAGCATCTCCCGTACCACGATGGACACCGCGCGCGTCGCAGGCGCGCTTTCCGGCGCCGGAATGTTTGCGGCGCTCAGCATGGGCGCCGCCTACGCCGTGATCGTCAGCCTTTACGTTACCGCGATGCTGCTGACGCTGTGCGTGCTTGCGCCGAAGAAACCGCATCCGGTAACGGACGCCGCAGGTGAGGTCCTGCGCGCCTCGCCGCTGCGTGACCTCAAGGAGGGCGTGGTTTATGTGTGGACCACGCCGCGGATGCAGGTGGCGATCTGGGTTGCCTTCCTGGTCAATCTGACCGCCTATCCGATTTCGAACGGACTGTTGCCCTACATCGCAAAGGCGGTCTACGGCACCAACCAGACCGGGCTCGGCTATCTCTCGGCGAGCTTCGCGGTCGGATCGCTCGCCGGCTCGCTCGCGCTCAGCATGTTCGGCGGCGTCCGCGTCGCGCGGCTGATGGTGGCGTCCACCGTCGTCTGGTACGCGCTGCTCTTGGCATTTGCGCAGATGCAGACCGTGCCGGCAGCGATCATCTGCCTGCTGCTGACCGGTTTTTGCCAAAGCCTTGCGATGATCTCGGTCTCCGTCATCCTGATGCGCGCGGCCAGCGAGCATTTTCGCGGCCGCGTTATGGGCGTGCGCATGATGGTGATTTACGGCTTGCCGCTCGGGTTGCTCGCGGCCGGCAGCCTGATCGAGGAGATCGGTTTCGCCGCCACGGGCACGCTCTATGCAGCGACGGGTATTGCGATGACGCTGGCCATTGCCGCGCATTGGCGCGCCGATCTCTGGCCGGCGCATGCGCCGGCGAACGCAAGGTAGACCTGCGAGCTAGTTTATTTAGGTCGCAAGCCTCTCCTGAAGACTGCCAGAATCTCGTCGCGGGGCGGTTGTCGGCTCGCCGGCCTGGTCGATCAGATGCTGTGGCCGTTGCCTTTGCGGGGTTGTCGTTCCATACAGCTGAGATGACAAAGCCGTTGCTGGGCCGCAGCATCAACCGCCTGGAAGACGCGCGCTTCGTGCGGGGGCGCGGGCGCTTTGTCGCCGACTTGCCTGCGCCGAATGCGCTGCACGGCCTCGTCATCCGTTCGACCCACGCGCATGCGCGTATACGCAGCATCGACGCCGATATCGCGCGCAAAATGCCGGACGTTGCGGCGGTGTTCACTGGCGACGACCTGGCGGCGGACCGGATCGGGCCGCTGCCGTGCGGGGCGACCAACATCGCCATGGCAAAGCCCCTCATTGTCCCGCCCTGCCATGCACTGGCGCGTGAGGCCGTTCGCTATGTCGGCGAGCCCGTCGCGTTCGTGGTGGCGGATAGCATGCAAGCCGCGCGCGATGCGGCGGAATCCGTGGTCATCGAGTATGAGCCGCTTACGCCGGTGATCTCTCTGGCTGGAGCCGTGCTGGCGGAACGTCCTGCGATCTGGCCGGAGGCCGCCGGCAACATCGCTTTCGTCTATGAGCGCGGCGAGATGGCGAAGGTGGAGACGGTGATCCGCGGCGCCGCGCATGTCGTGGAATGCGAACTGGTGAACAACCGCGTGGTCGCCGCATCGCTGGAGACGCGCGGCGCGCTCGGCGAATACGATGCCGCGAGCGGACGTTTGCACCTGACGGCGTCAGCCGCCGGCGCACACGCGATCCGCGATCTGCTGGCTGACTCCGTCTTCCGCTTCCCCCGCGAACAACTGCGCGTCAGGATTCCCGACGTCGGCGGCGGTTTCGGGATGAAGAACGTGCTCTATCCGGAATGGGTGCTGGTGTTGTGGGCGGCCCGCCGCCTGAACCGTCCGGTGCAGTGGATCGGCCAGCGCAACGAGGAATTTCTTGGCTCCGTGCACGGCCGGGACAGTCTTGTTCGCGCGCGGCTTGCGCTCGATGCGGACGGCAAGTTTCTCGCGCTCGAAGCAAAGGTCTTTGCCGATATGGGCGCCTATGTCTCGACGGTTCAGCCGGTGGTGCCGACCATGGCCATGGGCAGCGCGATGGGCGGCGTCTACGATATACCGCAGGTGGCGTTCCAGACCAAAGGTATCTTCACCAACACGACGCCCATTGATGCTTATCGCGGCGCCGGGAAGCCCGAGGCGAACTATCTCATCGAGCGCTGTATCGACATGGCAGCCGTCCGGCTCGGCATCGATGCGCTGAAACTGCGGCGCAAGAATATCGTTCGCCGCTTTCCGCATCATTCGGCAATGGGGCTGTCGATCGAGCAGGGCAGCTTTGGCCGCGCGATCGAGCTCGCGGCCAAGGCTGGCGACGGCTTCAAGGCGCGCCAGCGGGAATCTCGCAAGCGGGGCCGGCTGCGCGGGATCGGGCATGCCTGCTTTCTCGAGACTGCGCGCGGCCAGCCGAACGAGGTGGCCGAATTGCAGGTGACCGAAGAGGGGCACATCGATATCAAGGTCGGCACGCATTCGAACGGCCAGGGCCATGAGACGACCTA
>JAEZEU010000078.1 GCA_023432885.1 Pseudomonadota bacterium
GGGCAGTCCGGTGGTGCCGCTGGAATAGACGATCCAGAGCGGATGATCGAAGGGCAGCCAGACCGGCTCGAAGGAATCGATTTCGCCGCCCGTGGCCGACAGGATATCCGCAAGCCTCACATTGCCGTCCGCGGCAGGCTCGCCATGCCGGATGAAATGCGCAACCGACGGCAGCGCGCGCCGCAGCTCGTCGATGACGCCGCGCCGATCGTGCCGCTTGCCGGCATAGGTCACGGCGTCGCAAGCGATCAGCACCTTCGGCTCGATCTGCTTGAAGCGGTCGATGACGGCGGGCGCGGCCATGTCTGGCGCGCACACGCTCCAGATCGCGCCGATGCTGGCGGCGGCCAGGAACGCGACGATCGTCTCCGGGATATTGGGAAGGTACGCTGCGACGCGGTCGCCGGCGCCGACGCCTTGAGCCTTGAGGTGGATCGCGAGCGCTGCGGCCTGACGCCGCAATTCGCTCCAGCTGGTCTCCTTCAGGATACCGTCTTCGCCGCTGCTGATGATGGCCGGCACGCCGACGGCATCGGCGGCCTCCACATGCCGCAGCACCTGCCGCGCATAGTTGACGGAAGCGCCTGGAAACCAGACCGCGCCCGGCATCTTGCGCTGCGCCAGCACCGCGCTGTGCGGCGTCGGCGACTGCAAGTCGAAATAATCCCAGATGCTCTGCCAGTAGGCATCGATGTCGCGCACCGACCATTGCCGCATCTCCTCGAAGGAGGAGAATTTGAGCCCGCGCCGGTCGGCGAGCCATTGGCGGTAAAGGGCGATCTGGGGAACGTATGGTGCTGTCATGACACCGTTCGATATCATCCCGCGCCGGGCGTCAACAAGGCCCGGCGTGTTGCCTTCGTTGTGGCCGGGCGTGTCCCGGCCATCCAAATCATTGGAGCAAGTCTGTCGCCGTCCAGCTGGCGCGCGCGATGGCCGTATCGCTTCACGAACAGCGCGTCATAACTATCGGTTTGCGCCCCGGTCGTCGCCAATACCAAATTGCCAGTAGCCGGATTGGCTGCTGAAGCAGCTGACGGTTACTCCCCGTGAGCCGGAGCCGAAGAGCTTTTCCGCCCCACCTGATGTCTCGACCACACCTTTGTATGACTCGACGAATGGCCGTAGCCGCCTAGTTTGCGCAATGAGCTTGCTGGCCGTGCCGGTCACGGGCGAACGAAATCTCAGGAGGCGACACCGTGGCAACGTATCTCGTCAATCATCTTCGCATTCCCGGTGACGTCCCCAACCTGGATGCGCTGTCTTACCTTGAGCGGGTAGAGGCGACAGTCGCTCCCTATGGCGGCAAATGGTTGGCCCAGGGGCCGGTCGATGTATTGGAGGGTTCGTGGCCGGGCTCGATCGTGGTTATGGAGTTTCCTGATCGGGAGTCGCTCAACAAATGGTACAACTCGCCTGAGTACACGGCATTGCGTCCACTTCGGTTCAAAAGCGCGATTTCGGATATTGCACTGATCGACTCTCTACCGCCCGGCTTTACCGTCAAAGCCTTTGCGGCAGGCATCCGCGAAATGATCGCCAAATCGCACGCTACGTAACGTCCGCTGCATCCGGCGATGCGGACGTAAGACGCATTCGTGATCCGATGATCGTAGGCGCGGTTCGGCGGATCGGTTCTCACTCCCTTGGCCGATATGTTGTTCAGGCACGATCCCGGCTTGGACGTGATCTCGCCATGTTGCCGCCCTGTTGCTCGTGGCATGTTCATCGCCATGCTCGCCTTCAAGGTCATCTTCGCCGGAGCGGCGACTGGGGCGGTGATCCTGGCTGCGGTCCACCAGCGCGCCCTGCAACCGCTCGAAGTCGCCGCGCTCGCGCAGCCGTACGAAGCGCCGGCGCCGAATTCCGATCGCCTCGCTGGTCTGGACAAACTGCGCGAGCAGATGATCCGGGCCATGCCGCGGCCGCAACCCGAGCCCGCCCCCGAGCCGCCATTGCAGCTAGCCACGGCTGGCTCGATGCCCGAGGCGGTTTCCGGTTCGTCGTTGATCGCCCACGCCGAAGTCGGCGACGTTTCCATCGGTACAAAATCGGCAGCGTTGGGCTACTATGATGCCGCCCAACCCGTGCCGGCAGAACGCGATCCATCCGGCGATGCTTCCGGGCCGGCGTCGGTGAAGCGCGATTTCCGGTATCTCACCTATTACGTCTGGTCCGAAGTGCCGCCCGCCGAGAAGCCGGCGGAGATCGTACTCCGTTCGCTCAAGGACATCCCGGTCGGAACGCCGGTCGAGGAGATCAAACGCGCTTCCGATGCGTTCGGTCTCGATTTCAACTTCATGAAAGCGGTTGCCAAGATCGAGTCCAGTTTCGACCCCAACCAGCGCACCGGATCGTATATCGGCCTGTTCCAGCTGAGCGAATATGAGTTCAAGAAGTTCGGCTCCGGACAAATTCGCAGTCCTCGCGACAATGCCGTTGCGGCCGCCTACAAGTTCATCACCGAAGGCATTTTGTTCGAGTTGGTGACCCGCCAGAAGCCGAGCCTGAGCGATCTCTACCTGATCCACCAGCAAGGCTGGGAAGGCGCCGCCGAGCACATCAGCCAACCTGATCGCCTCGCCTGGAAATCCATGTGCGCCACCAGAGAAGGCAGGGAGAAAGGCGAGAAATGGTGCAAGCGCGCGATCTGGGGGAATACCCTTCCTGCCGTCAAACACACCTGGAAGTCGGTCGACAAGCTGACATCGGGAGCGTTCGTCGGGATGTGGCGCGCGCGGGTTGCTGAATTCTATTCGAAATACATGGCCACCGCCTCCGCCGGAGAGGCGAAGCAGTAGTTTCGTCGACTGGTTGGCGGAAGCTGCCGGCACCGCGTATTGCCGGCTCGTGCCCGCTGACTCTAGCTGATCTCCTTCCGCACCGTTGCCGCAGCCTCGGCCATCGCCTTCAGCTTTCCGAACGCGACATGGCGCGGCATGTATTTCATGCCGCAATCGGGCGCGACCACCAGCCGCTCGGCCGGCACATGATTCAGCCCGTTGCGGATGCGGTCGGCGACGACGGCCGCCGGTTCGATCCTCATATCGCCGAGGTCGAGCACGCCGAGCATGATCTTCTTCGAAGACAAATCGCCGAGCACGCCGAGATCGAGCTTCGGCTGCGCCGCCTCGATCGAGATTTGCTCGGCGATAGTGTCGTCGAGCTCGGCGAGGAAGGAATAGCCGGCCGGCTTGGAGGAGCCGGGCACGACCGCCGCGTAGCCGAAGCACAAATGCACCACGGTCGGCACGGTGATGCCTTGCAGCGCGCGATTGATCGCTTTCACCGCATAGCGTCTGGCGAGTTCCGGGTTGTTGCGCACCCAGGGTTCGTCGAGCTGGATCACGTCGGCGCCGGCCTTCTGCAAGTCCAGCGCTTCGGCATTGACGGCTTCCGCAAAGGCCATCGCGAGCTCTTCGTCGTCCTTGTAGAATTCGTTTTTCGCCTGCTGGCTCATGGTGAAGGGGCCGGGCAGGGTGATCTTGGCGGCGCGATCGGTATTTTGCCGGAGGAACTGCATGTCGCGCAGCTCGACGGGGACGGTGCGTTTGATCTTGCCGACCACGCGCGGCACCGCCGTCTTGGTGCTGCCGGTGCGCGCCACGATGATCGCGGGATCTTCCGCGTCGATGCCCTCGAGCGCGGTGGCGAACCTGTTCGAATAGCTCTCGCGGCGGATCTCGCCGTCGGTGACGATGTCGATGCCGGCGCGTTCCATCTCCCGGATGGCAACGATCGTGGCATCGTCCTGAGCCTGCTCGAGATGCTCCGCGGGCAGGCGCCACATCTCGTGCATGCGGGTGCGCGGCACCGATTTCGACAGCATGGCGCGATCGACCAGCCAGTCCGGCTGCGGGTAGCTGCCGACGACGGTGGTCGGCAGCAGATGGGCGGGCAGGCTCATGGCGTCCTCCTTCTTGTTGTTAGTGATGCGTCGGTTCAGGCCGCGCGTGTCGCGCTGGCGGCGACTTCGTTCTTGACGGGGTTGCGCAGCACGCCGATGCCGGAAATCTCCACCTCGACCACATCGCCGTCCTTCATCCAGAGCGGCGGCGTGCGATAGGCTCCGACGCCGCCGGTGGTGCCGGTGACGATGACGTCGCCGGGCGCAAGCTCGGTGAAGGTCGAGCAGTAGGCGATGAGCGCGGGCACGTCGAACACGAGATCGGAAATGGGGGCTGCCTGCACCTCGACGCCATTGAGGCGGGTTGCGATGTGCTGCTTGCTGATGTCGGGGAGTTCGTCTGTCGTGACCATCCACGGGCCGAACGCGCCGGTGCCGACGAAATTCTTGCCCGGCGCGAACTGCGGGGTGTGGCGCTGCCAGTCGCGGATGCTGCCGTCATTGTAGCAGGCATAGCCCGCGACGTGGCCCAGCGCCGCCTCGCGCGAAATGCGCCGGCCGGCCCTGCCGATAATGACGGCCATCTCGCCTTCATAATCGAAACGCTCGGATTCCAGTGGCCGGATCATCGGCTGGCCGCCGCCGACCTGGCTGTTGGCGAAGCGGGTGAAGATCATCGGATGCGGCGGCGTCGGGTGGCCGCTCTCGGCGAGATGCGTGGCGTAGTTGACGCCGATGCAAAGGATCTTGTCGGGATCGGGCACGGTGGGCAGCAGCTCGACGTCAT
>JAEZEU010000241.1 GCA_023432885.1 Pseudomonadota bacterium
GCGATCCGCATGAATGGCAACCGCGACAAGATGCAGTTGCCGTCACGGACCGTTATTGCCCGCTCAGCAGGCTGATCACGAACCGCCCGCCGACGATAAAGAGATAGCAGCCGAAGGCGACTTCCAGTTTTCGCTTCGACAGCGCGTGCGCGGCCCTCACGCCGAGCGGCGCCGTGATGAGCGTGGTCGGCATCACGACCAACGCGCCGATCAGCGAGACATAGCCGAGCGCAAATGGCGGCTGCAGCGCGGCAACGTCGGGGAAGCGCGCGGCGGCAGGCCAGCCGGCATAGACATAGCCGAGCGCGCCGGGGATCGAGATCAGCACAGCCAGCGCCGAGGAAGTGGCGACCGCCTGATGAATCGGACGCCCGTAGAATGTCATCAGGAGATTGGCGAACAGGCCGCCGCCGACCCCCATCAAGGTCGAGAGCAGGCCGATGAAGAAGCCATAGACGCGCATCAACGGCCCGGTCGGCACGTCATCGCCGAATTTCCAGCCGTCGCGCGCCAGGAACAGCCTCGTCGCGGCCGACCAGGCGACGCAGACGAACACGATCTTGAACAGCTTCTCCGGCGCAAAGCGCGCGATGGCGGAGCCGGCGCCGACGCCAATCACCACCGGCACCCACCACAGCTTCAGTATTGCCAGGTCCACCGCGCCCCGCCTGTAGTGGGCCCGGAACGAAGCGATCGATGTCGGGATGATGATGGCGAGCGAGGTGCCGATGCAGAGCGGCATTCGTACTTCCAGGGGAACGCCGGCCAGCCGAAAACATTCGTAGAATACGGGCACCAGCACCGCGCCGCCCCCGATGCCGAAAATGCCGGCGAGGAAGCCGGCGAGGGCGCCGACGAAAACCAGCAGCAGTGCCAACTCGACCAACTCGGCTGAATTGAGTCCTGCGATCGCCATCTGCGGTTTTCCTCGGCGCGAACGCTGCCATCGCAAACGTTCATGAATCGTGCTTCAGGTATACCAGCCATCGGACGCCGACGGAGTGTTGTCAACGCCAGTAAGTGCAAGGGTCTCGCGTAGGTATGAACAGCCATTCGCTATTGATGGTTTTCTTCATTGCGCTGCCTGTTTCGACTTCGTAAATAGAATTTATCTACGCGCTCGCGTTGGGCCGCTCACGGTCCCCGCCAACTCCAAAGTCGCCATGACCGCCAGGACCGAACGACCTCTCTCACCCCATTTGCAGATCTATCGCGTCACGCTGACAATGGCGCTTTCGATCATCCACCGAGCCACGGGCATAGCGCTTTATTTCGGAACCCTGCTGCTCGCCTGGTGGCTGATCGCGGCCGCTTCCGGTCCGGCCGCCTACGCCAACGTGCAGGCGTTCACCTCCAGCCTGATCGGCAAGCTGATCCTGTTCGGCTACACATGGGCGCTGCTGCATCACCTCGTCAGCGGCATCCGCTATCTCTTTTGGGACCTCGGCTACGGCTTCAAGCCTAATGAGCGCGAAGCGCTGGCCTGGGGCGCGGCGATTGCGGGCATTTCGCTGACGGTGCTGGTCTGGATCATCGCATATGCGTTCGGAGGCGGCCGATGAGCGGTTCCCCTTCGATGCGCACCCCGCTTGGCCGCGTCCGCTCGCTCGGTTCCTCGCATTCCGGCACCGGGGATTTCTGGCGCCAGCGCCTGACGGCGGTGGCGATGATGCTTCTCATCGTGCCCGTCATCGTGATCGTGCTGATGCTGCTCGGTCGCAACCACGCCGGCGCGGCGCAGATCCTCGGCCAGCTGCCGATCGCGATCATCCTGCTGCTCTTCATCGTCGCCAGCGCCTGGCACATGAGGATCGGCATGCAGATTATCATTGAGGACTATGTTCACGGCGAGAAGACCAAGCTCGCGCTTGTGATCGCGAACAATTTCTTCTGCATCGCGGTGGCGCTGGCATCGATCTACGCCATCCTCAAGCTTTCTTCTGGAGTTTAGACCCATGGCCAACGGCAACGGAAAGGCCGCGCATGGCAATGGGCCGGCCGCCAACGGCAAGGCCTATCCAATCGAGGACCACACCTACGACGTCGTGGTGGTCGGCGCCGGCGGCGCCGGCTTGCGCGCCGTGGTCGGCTGCAGCGAAGCGGGACTGCGCACCGCCTGCATCACCAAGGTGTTTCCGACCCGCTCGCACACGGTGGCGGCGCAGGGCGGCATCTCGGCCTCGCTCGGCAACATGCATCCAGACGACTGGCGCTGGCACATGTACGACACCGTCAAGGGGTCGGACTGGCTCGGCGATCAGGACGCCATCGAATACATGGTGCGCAACGCGCCGGAGGCCGTCTACGAGCTCGAGCATTGGGGCGTGCCGTTCTCGCGCACCGAAGGCGGCAAAATCTACCAGCGGCCGTTCGGCGGCATGACGGGCGACTACGGCAAGGGCCAGGCGCAACGCACCTGCGCCGCCGCCGACCGCACCGGCCACGCCATGCTGCATACGATGTACGGCCAGTCGCTGCGTCACGCTGCGGAGTTCTTCATCGAATTCTTCGCCATCGACCTGATCATGGACGACCAGGGCGCGTGCCGCGGCGTGGTCGCGATCAAGCTCGATGACGGCACCATCCATCGCTTCCGGGCGCAAACCACCATCCTGGCCACCGGCGGCTATGGCCGGGCCTATGCCTCGTGCACCTCGGCGCACACCTGCACCGGCGACGGCGGCGGCATGGTGCTGCGCGCGGGGCTTCCGCTGCAGGACATGGAATTCGTCCAGTTCCACCCGACCGGCATTTACGGCTCGGGCTGCCTCGTCACCGAGGGCGCGCGCGGCGAAGGCGGCTATCTTGTCAATTCCGAAGGCGAGCGCTTCATGGAGCGCTATGCGCCTTCGGCCAAGGATCTGGCCTCCCGCGACGTGGTCTCGCGCGCGATGACCATCGAAATCCGCGAAGGCCGCGGCGTCGGCAAGAAGCACGACCATATCTACCTGCACCTCGATCATCTCGATCCCAAGGTGCTGCATGAACGGCTGCCGGGCATCTCGGAATCGGCGAAAATCTTCGCCAATGTCGACGTCACCCGCGAGCCGATCCCGATCCTGCCGACCGTGCACTACAACATGGGCGGCATCGCCACGAACTACCATGCCGAAGTGCTGACCAAGGCGAATGGCGACGACAATGCGGTGGTGCCGGGCCTGATGGCGATCGGTGAAGCCGCCTGCGTCTCGGTGCACGGCGCCAACCGCCTCGGCTCCAACTCGCTGATCGACCTCGTCGTGTTTGGCCGCGCGGCGGCGCTGCGACTTGCGGAAAAGCTGACGCCCAACGGCAAGCAGCCGGAGCTGCCGAAGGATTCCGCCGACAAGGCGCTCGGCCGGCTCGACCACTTCCGACACGCCTCGGGCGGCACGCCGACCGCGAAGCTGCGCAACTCCATGCAGCATGTGATGCAGAACAACTGCGCAGTGTTCCGCACCGGCGATCTGCTGCAGGAAGGCCAGAACCTGATTCACAAGGTGCATGGCGGCATCGGCGATATCTCGACCTCCGACCGCTCGCTGGTATGGAATTCCGATCTGATCGAGACGCTGGAGTTCGACAATCTGATCGTGCAGGCGGTGGTGACGATGGATTCCGCCGCCAACCGCACCGAAAGCCGCGGCGCCCATGCGCGCGAGGATTTTCCCGAGCGCGACGACAAGAACTGGATGAAACACACGCTGGCGTGGATCGATCCGAACGGCAAGACCACGATCGATTACCGCCCGGTACACAACTACACCATGACCAACGACGTGCAGTACATCCCGCCGAAGGCGCGCGTGTACTGAGATTCCGGATCGGGTGCTGATGCACCGTTCCGGAGCGATGAAAGGCTAGAGAGATGGCTGAATTCACGCTTCCGAAGAATTCGAAGATCACCGGCGGCAAGACCTGGCCCAAGCCGAACGGGGCCACCGAGACGCGCGAGTTCCGGATATACCGCTGGAATCCGGACGACGGCAAGAATCCGAGCATCGACACCTATTATGTCGACATCAACGATTGCGGCCCGATGGTGCTGGACGGGCTGATCTGGATCAAGAACCACATCGACCCGACGCTGACCTTCCGCCGCTCCTGTCGCGAGGGCGTGTGCGGCTCCTGCGCCATGAACATCGATGGACAGAACACGCTGGCCTGCACCAAGTCGATGCACGAGGTCGGCGCTGGCGA
>JAEZEU010000250.1 GCA_023432885.1 Pseudomonadota bacterium
GGCCGCGATTCAGGATTTGGGAAAGCCTTGAGCCACTCCTCATTGAGTGCGGCTCGGTCGGAGGGATCCTTGAGCCAAACGGTCATCTTGATGACATCGTCCATCGAGCAGCCGGCCGCTTCCACGATGCTTCGCACGTGGACGAACATGTTCTGACACTGCTGCTTCATGTCCGGCGGCAGTTTGTGAGTTTCGCTGTCGACCCCGATTATGAGTCCCGACATCACCAGATTGCCAATCATGCTGGCGTTTGGAATCGGATTTACGTGCTTGAAGCCGGGAATGTTGATGCTTTTTCTCATGGGCGTTCCGCCTCTCCCTGCGGCGACCTGTTGCCGCCATTGGCCAACTACCTTTACAGCAGTGCCAGAATTCTGTATCGATCGATCGATCAAATTTCAAGGTCGAAATTTCCACCCGCGGCGGTCATGCGATACACAGAATTGCTAAATCGCTCATCGTTGCTGGAAATGTTCCGGCGGCTCAAACGCGAGTGGAGTAGCGGCCGCTCACCAGCCAACTTCTGCGAGAGCCAGTTGATGGCCGAAGCAGTCGTCGGGATGGTCAGTCCCTGGCCATCCAGACTGGATCATGACAATCGCGAGAAGGATCGGTAGCGACCCGCCTTTTGAAGGCGCATTGACAAGCCGCTCTGCATCTTAGGTCTGCGGCGGCTCCGACGGTCAGCCTTAGGCCGTCAGGAGCAGACGAGGGGGTGAAGGGTCACGTCGGCTTCGAACGCGACCGCTGGACATGTCAGCGGCTCGTGAAGCAGCGGGGGACCTGCCAACCCTGCAGCTCGGCGCGGTCGAAATTCGAGTCCACCAGAAGTCTCCGCAAAAGCGGCATTGTTCGAGCATAGCAGCCGAGCGAACGACCGGCCTGCTTGAAGCGGCATTTGGAGCGCAACGAACGGCTTGCGCCGCAAGATGCAATGCCGCGAAGCCATCTCAAACGTAACAGGGGCCCTCGATGACAGGATGTGCCCGGATGAATTCCTCGTCGACCTCGACACCGATGCCGGGCTTCTCGAGCGGCCGGACGCATCCGGAGTCATCGAGATCGAACGGCTGGCTGCAAAGCTTGTCCCGGAACAGGTTTTCGCGCGCCACGTCGGCTTCAAAATAGCCGCCATTGTCGATGGCGCAGAGAAAATGGATCGTGGCCGCCATGTTGATGCCGGTCGTGGACGTATGCGGGTTGATGGGGAGTTTCCAGGCGGAGGCCAGCGCTGCAATTCGCAGCGCTTCCGTCGGGCCGCCGGTCTTTGACAGATCGGGCTGCAGGATCCGGATCGCCCTGTCCTCGATCAGCCTGTGGAATTCGAAGCGAGTGTAATGGTTCTCGCCGGCGGCAAGCGGCGTCCGTCCGATACGGGCGACATCGGCGTAGTTGCGATGATCGTGAGGTGCGAACGGCTCCTCCAGCCAGCCGATCCCGCAATCGTCGAGAACAGGCATGATCCGGCGCGCGTCGTCATAGCTGTAGGCCGCATTGGCATCCACCAGGATATCGATCTCGGGACCCAATGCCTCTCGCACCTTCTCGACGCGCAGGCGGTCCCGCTCGACCGCGTCACCGATCCGCAGCTTCAGCGCGCGGTAGCCGCGGGCCATCAGGCCCTTGGCCTCGGCAATGAGATCCTCTGGCGGCTGAAAGCCAAGCGAGATACCACCGGCATAGGCTCGAACCGGGCGTGAGGCTCCGCCCAACATGCGATAGAGCGGCCAACCGGCAGCCTTCGCCCTGATGTCCCAGAGCGCCATGTCGATGCCGCTCAATCCCATCGACGTGGCCGCACCCATGCCGTGGCTGTTGAGCTGCATCTGGTAGACAGCCTGCCACGCGCCGACGACGTCGCAGGCATCGCGCCCGAGCAGCAGCTGGCGGAGCGTGGTGTTGACAAGATGCGCCACGGAGCCGGGGGCGCGGCCGTGATGTGCCTCACCGAAGCCGATAATGCCCTCATCGGTCGTGACCTTGACCACCACAGTGTCGCGCTTCACGGTGCGACCGATGCCGAGCGATACTCCGCCCTTTGCGGAGACCGGGAATGAGAGAGCGTAGGCCGTGATATCGGCGATCTTCATTGATTTTTCTCCCGGCACTGCCTTCAGGAAGTTGTGCCGAAATAGGCTTCCTTGATACCGGCCTCGAGCGCCAACTCTCCGGCGTCACCCTCGAATGCCAAGCGTCCTGTCTCAAGGACCAGCGCGCGATTCGCAACCTTCAAAGCGACATGCGCGCTTTGCTCGGCAATCAGGATGGTAATGCCGGTTTGCCGGATGCGGTGAATCGTCTGGTAGATCACCTTGACCATGACCGGAGCGAGGCCGAGCGAAGGCTCGTCCAGCACGAGCAGCGATGGCCCGCGAACCAACGCTCTGGCGATAGCGAGCATCTGCTGCTCACCGCCGGACAGCGTCGCCGACAACTGGTTGCGGCGCTCCGACATGCGGGGGAAAAGCGTATAAGCCTCATCGATCCTGGAAGCGAGATCGCGCGACGAGCGCAGCGAATAGCCTCCCATCAGAAGATTCTCGTGGACCGTGAGATCGCCGAAGACGCGGCGTCCCTCCGGAACGTAGGCAAGACCGAGTTCGATCCGCTGGTCCGGGCGCAACTCGTTGATTGCCTTGCCTGCGAACCTGACCGTCCCGCCGGCGATCGGCGCGAGGCCCATCAGCGCCCGCACGACCGAGCTTTTTCCAGCGCCGTTCGCCCCGAGAATGGCAAGCACTTCGCCCCTGCGCAGGCCGAACGAGATGCCCTGAACCGCCGCAACCTTGCCGTAGGTCACGCTCAACCCGTCTACCGACAACAGGACATCGGACGTATCAGGCTGCGGTGTCGGCATTGATACCCTCCTCCGGTCCGAAATACGCCTCCTGCACACGGGGATCGGCGACAACCGCGGCGGGCAATCCATCCGCGATCTTCTCACCATGATCGAGGGCGATCACGCGCGAGCAAAGGCCGGTGACCAGCCGAACATCGTGCTCGACGAGCAGGATGCTGACGCCGCGGGCGAACACCGTCTCAACGAGGCCCCGAATGTCTTCCCGCTCCGTTGGATTGAGACCGGCCGCGGGCTCGTCGAGCATCAACAGCTTTGGCTTCGCAGCCAACGCGCGGGCGATCTCAAGACGATTTTGTGCGCCGAACGGCAGATCGCGGGCGAGGACATTGGCTGCATCCGACAGCCTGACGAGTTCCAGACATTCCCGGGCAGCCTGCTCGCAGGCCTTGGCTCCGGCCTTCCCGCTCGCCAGTCCGAACACGTCGGCAAACGCCGTGCCCAGCTGGTTGCGAAAAGCGGCGACCATGACGTTCTCGAGAACAGTCATGCTGCCGAACAGGCGCTTGTTCTGAAATGTGCGCGCCAGACCGCGCCCGACGATCTCCGTCGGACCAAGACCCTTGAGGGACTTGCCATCGAGATAGACATCGCCAGTGTCCGCACGATAGATGCCGGATATGACGTTGAACAGCGTGCTCTTGCCCGAGCCGTTCGGCCCGATGACCCCGACGATTTCGTGATTGCTAACCGAGAGGTCGACCCCGTCAAGCGCGCGCAATCCACGGAAGCTCAGCGATACATTTTCCACTCGCAGCATGTGTTCAGCTCCGCGCGCCAACGGACTGCCATCGCGCAAGCCAGCCCTTGAAGGTCGGCCCGAGTGTCAGGATTCCCTTGGGGAAGAACATCATCCCGAATAGCAGGATCATGCCGTAGGCGATCATGCGGTACTCGCCGAATGGCCTGAGATATTCGGTGGCGGATTCGAGCACGGCCGTTGCGATCACCATCCCGATCAGCGACCTATAGCCGCCGAACATCGCCATGGTCAGGAACAGGATCGAGGGCTCGAGCGTGAACATCTCCGGATGGATGAACCGCATGTAGTGCGCGTAGAGGAAGCCTCCCACGCCCGCCCAGGCCGCACTCAGCGCCAGCGCAATGATTTTTGCCCGAAACACCTTGACGCCTGACATCGAGGCGGCGAGTTCGTCTTCCGAAAGCGCGCGCAGGTGCAGTCCCAGCCTGCTCGACACAATGCGGCCGGCCAACACGAAGGAAGCCAGCGCGCAGGCGAGCGCCGCATAGAAGTATGTCTGCGGCGTCTCCAAGCTCAGGGACCCGATCGAAAGCGGAGGAATGGAGCGCACGCCCTGCGGGCCATTGGTGAGCTCAATCCAGTTCATCAGAACTATCCATACGATCTGATGGATGGCGATCGTGGCCATGACGAAGTACAGGCCCGCCAGTCGCATGGCCGGCGCGCCCAGGACAGTGGCAACGAGGACGGCCCCTGCAACCGAAGGAAGGAAGGCTTCGACCGGCGACCAGCCGTATTTTGTCGTCAGGAGCGCTGTCACATAGGCGCCGACCCCGAACACGGCGCCCTGCGCCAGCGATATCCTGTTGGTGAAACCCGTCAGAAAGCCGAGCCCTATGACCGGCAGCGTGTAGATGGCGATGAAGGTTGCGATGTGCACGAAGTAGGTCGGCGCGACGACCGGTATAAGAAGCAGTGCTGCAACACTTATGGCCGCGATCGGATAGTTCATCTTGCCTCACACCTTGACCGGGGTCTCGCGTCCAAGCAGGCCGTTCGGCCTCACAATGAGCGTGAGCAGCAATATGACGAAAGCAACCAGATCCTTGTACGCGGAGGATACGTATCCGCCGGCCAAATTCTCCAGAAGCCCGATGATGACGCCGCCCATGATGGTCCCGGGAATGCTGTTGATTCCGCCGAACACCGCCGCGCTGAACGCCTTCAGCCCGATCATGTCGCCCATGTCGAACGACACGAAATAGAGCGGGCCGATCAGCACCCCCGCGATCGCGGCAACAGCAAAGCTGAGCCCGAAGGTCTGCGCGATCGCCTTGCGAACATCCACGCCGACCGCGGCAGCCATCTCGCTGTCGGCAGCCACCGCACGGAGCGCTCGCCCTGTTCTTGTGTGGGCAAACAGCAGATGCAGACCGACAACCAGCGCGATGGCAATGCCGACCACCCAGACGTACGAGATCTGGAAGAATGCTCCACCGAACGTCACGATACCGGTCCCGAATACCTTCGGAAACGGCACCGGTTCGGGAAACAGGATGCGGATCGCATTGGTCAGAATGATCCCCAGGCCGATCGAGCCGACAACGAACACTTCGTGATTGTGATAGAGCTTGCGGAAGACCACCTTCTCGACGATCAAGCCGATCACGAATGCCACCGCGCCAACCAGCACGATGAGCGGCACGGCCGGCAGCTCGAAGCGGTTGGCGATCACGAGGCCCAGGAAGGTCCCGGCCATGAAGACCTGCCCTTGAGCGAAGTTGACCATCCGCATCGAGCGGTAGACGAGCGTGAATCCGAGACCGACGATCGCGTAGATGCAGCCGGTTGCTACTCCCCCGACCAGGATCTGAGCAAGCATACCGGCTACTCCTCGCTAGTGCGCCAACCTAGTTGGCCTTGAAGCCACGAAACGCTCCGCCGCGCACTTCGACCAGCACGGGCTGCTGCTCGAGCTGCCCTTCCTTGTCGAATTTCGCCTCACCCGGCACCGCGAACAGCTTGCCCTTGAAGTTGGCGATGCAGTTGCGCAGTTTGGCCTTGTCCACTCCTACGCTCGCAAGGCAGGGCCCGACGATGTACTTGATCGTCCGATATTCCCATGCCGCAAGAACGGGCCGCGGCACCTGGGCTCCGCCGGAAAACTCCTTCACGTAACGCGCTGCCCAGGCCTTGCCGTCGGCATCGACATCTTCGTCAAAATAGGTCGTGAGCACCGTGCCTTCCGACGCCTTGGGCGCGAGCGTGATCAGCGTCTCGTTGGCCAGGCCGCCGGTACCGATGAAACGCGCCGTGATGCCGAGGTCGCGGGCCTGGTTCATGATGGCGGGTGCGCCAGGAATGGTGCCGAAGATTGCGATGCCATCAGGATTTGCAGCACGAATGCGCGCCAGTTGGCTCGTGAAGTCCTTGTCGGACGACTGATAGCTCTGCACCTCTACCGGCTCCAGGCCGATCTTCTTCAGCGCAGCGATGAAGACGTCCCGGTTGCCGACGCCATAGTCGTTGGAATCGTTGATCACGGCGATCCGCTTCATCTTCATGGGACCGACGGCGGATTGGGCGATCTGTTCGGCCATCACGCTATCGGTCTGGATGACACGAAACGTCCACTTGTTCTTCTCGCTGGTGATACGCGGATTCGTCGCTCCCACAATCACGTAAGGGATGCCGGCGCGCTCCGACACTTCCATGTTGGCAAGCACCTGCGAACTGCCCCAGCCGCCGACGATGACGTCGACGCCCTCGCTCACCAGGCGCTGCATGGCCGTAACAGACTGAGCCGGGTTGCTGGCGTCATCGACCACTACCAGCTTGATTTTCTGGCCGCCAACCCCGCCAGCGTCGTTGATCTCCTTGACCGCCATTTCGGCACCCTGCTGGATGCCGATACCGTACGACGTTCCAGCTCCCGACATGCCGGCGATGACGCCAAGCTTGACTTCCGCGGATGCCGGGCTTGCGACTGCAAGCACACCGAACGCCGCTATGGATGCAAAAAGCTGCTTCATTGTCTTCCTCGCCTCACTGTTTTGAAACCAAACGTCGAGCCCGGGCGTCGCCGCACGCATCTGCGGCCTGCCTGCTGACGTAACCGTCGATCACATCCTCTTCGAGGAGCGCTGCGGATCGCTTCGACACATCACCGTAACCGCCGCCTCCCGGCAGCAGCAGGGTGATCTCCTGGCCCGGCGGGACCGTCGAGCGGCCTTTCGGCGCCAGCGACCGCTCACCCGCGAGCAGCACTT
>JAEZEU010000397.1 GCA_023432885.1 Pseudomonadota bacterium
CGAGCCGGTTGCCGGTCACTGCCGCGCCGCCCTTGACATAGAGCAGGGCCGCATTCCACGCCCAGCCGAGCTGAGCCGTGAACAGGCCGATGGCATCGGTCTTCACCCGAGTCGAAAGCGTCGGATCGAAAATGCTGACGCGGGTATTGCTAAGATCGGCCCAATCGCCTTGCGCTTCCAATCCGAAGACGAATTGGTTGCTCTGCCAGCGATATCCGATTTGCCCGCCGACGAGGCCGCCCGAACGGTCAGAGCACGCTCCGTCGAAAGGACCGGCGATCAACACGAAGTCCAGGCAATTGCGGCTGTTGCCCCATCCACCATTGATGCCGACGTAGAAGCCGCTCCAGTTATAGATCGCCGGAAGCGGCGCGGGCGGGGGTGCCTTGACCGCCATGTCAGCAGCGGATGCAGACGTTGCAAAACCGAGTGCGGCAATTCCAACTAAAAGGCGCAGTTTGTTCATTTGTCCCTCCACTCGGCCCCGCGTGTGGTGGCCGACAAGAATCGAAATAGCGGCGCATTCCACCCACGATTGTACATGGCACGCGCCCAAATGCTGTACCCCGGTTGCAACAGCCGATTTTTCAATTGTGTCCCTGGATCAGAAAAAAGAAGGCTATGTGCACGGTTTCGTGCATTTCGAGCGGCAATCAAGGCCCCTTACCTAAGGCAGTCTCGCGCCCGCGCTCATGCTCTTCTTTGATTGGCGCAAGCCCGCTGCCATCGATCCCGCAAGTGGCCGCCCAGCTGCGGGACCGGAAGAACGCTCGTCAACGCAACGTGCAAGAAAGGACCCACGATCCGCCACACCCAATCGAGCCACTTCGCCGCTGCGGCCGTTGGCGCCGAGGTGTTTGCGGCGCTTACGAGTGATGCAGTCCGGACTCGCGAGTCGGCGCTGAACGTCAGCAACTGCGATCGCGGCTGTCCGCAAGATCCGATTGATGTTCCTCGGCGCACAATGTTGATCTACGTCAACATAGCCCATCCCAATGGGTCCACGCTTTCTAAGCGTCGCACCTTGCGGCTGTTCCTGAAGTTCGCCTTCGTGAGTTCGTCAACGACGTGAGGAGGGAAGCACCATGCGGCAGGTTCGTCATTTCGTGAAGCCAGCGACCGTTGCAGGCCTTGCAGTGAGCGCCTTGTTGGGATTTGCCGGCGTTACTTTCAGCACTGAGCCGGCGGGCGCGGTGGTGTACTGCACCTATGTCGGCTATCCGGCAGGTTGCGTTGCAAGAGCCGGTGTCGTACTTCGGCCGCGTCCAGTCGCTCGAGCCGCGGTCCGTCATAACGCCGGTGGCAATTTAAATGGCGGCGTCAATCGTGTCGGGGTTCGCCGCTAGAGCCATACTGGGGAGGTTTTTGCATAGCTCTGCTTCCCTTGTTTGGCATAGCTCTGCTTCCTTGAAGAAAGCCGGGCCTGACGAGAGGCGATCTCGAGCTCTCGCGGGACCCGGCCAAAGCTCAGTGCGTCGCGGCCCAGGTAACGCGTTTTGGGGGGCTGCGGAGCGACAAGATGCCTCTGGCAGCCTACTTCCGCAACGTCGGCGCGGCATTGTTCGCGCTGTTGTTGTTGGCTGACTTCTATCTGCCGACCTCGACCGTGGCACAAGGGGAGACGGCCTACCCTCCCGTCATACGCATCCGCACGGAGCGGAAGCCGCCCCAGCCCGTGGTCTTCGACACGACACAGGTCGTGCTTGCGGCTGCCACCCCGGCGCCTTGGGACAGGAATCCTCCGGCACCCCCGGCCACCGGTGTAGATGCACCCGGAGTGCGCAACGCGCTTGCGCTATCACCGCGCACGGAGCTCGCGGCGTCGGGTGATCAAAAGAAGCGACAGGCGGCCCGAAAATATGCCGCCAGAAGGCCCGCAAGGCCGCAGATCCTTCTGGCAGCGCGTCAGGGACAGTTCGGCTGGTTCGGTTTCGGAAACTGGTGATAACGCCGCGTGGCTTCTACGATCCTTGCT
Organism: Pseudomonadota bacterium; assembly: GCA_023432885.1. GTDB lineage: Bacteria > Pseudomonadota > Alphaproteobacteria > Rhizobiales > Xanthobacteraceae > Bradyrhizobium. The sequence continues at coordinate 1,976 of JAEZEU010000397.1, forward strand.
GTCTCAGTTCGAGCGTAACCAGCCTTGCCAGCAGTGTGGCCGGGTAAAGCTGGCCGATCACGCTCTCGATGTTGCACAGGCTGCGGGCGATCGGGTGCACCGGAATGATGTCGCCATAGCCCGTCGACGTCAGCGTGACGAAGCTTAGATAGAAAACCGAATTGGCGAGGCCGGGATCATCCTGGAAGCTGATCCCCTTGAAGGCATCGGGAACGGGAAGGCCGACGAACACAAACAGGGTTCCAAACACGATGGCTATCAGGAAGTACAGCAGGATCGCGCCGATAATGCGGTGATACGTGACCTTGCCCCGGCGGAAGACCGCCTGCGCCACCACCACTCCGAGGGTGACCGAAATGGCCAGCCAGGCGCCGGCGAGCAGATACAGATTATAGGGCCAGGGGTAGAACAGCCGCATGACGAAGACGATCACGTTCGCGGCGAAGGCAATGGACATCACGACCAGTGCCGCCGGGTGATCGGAAATGATCAACATGCCGCCAATGACCGCCAGCAGCGCGGCAATTGCAAAAGCTTGAAACACGAAAATGCCGAGCGCCTGCAACGGTGCGAACACGAATATCGTGAACGCCATCATATCGCGAGCAACGAGAGCAAACGTTCGCCGTAGGTGCGCCGCAACTGGCGCATCCCGTAGACTGGATTCGGCATTCTGGCACTCCCGGTTCCGTTGCGGAGCGCTGGTAATAGGTGCAATGCCGACAACCGCCTATTGATCTACGTCAATTCGAGAAGGCGCACGCCAAGAGGATGCGATCTCCGGG
>JAEZEU010000445.1 GCA_023432885.1 Pseudomonadota bacterium
CTCAGCGAGATGGCGACGGATCCGACCCCGATGCGGATCATGCGCAGGCTCGCGCCCTTCACCGATCACTGGGTACGGCGGCTCGACGATGCGTCCGGTGTCGAGGGCGAATGGTTTCCGCGCGAACAGGCGCTCGGCGGCATGGCGGAGGCGCTCTTGAAGATTGCCGGCGACCTCTATCTGCCATTCCTCGTCGCCAATGAAGAGGCTTTCGCCAAGGGACTGGAACGGCTGGAGATCAACGTTTGGGGTCTGCGTTACGCACTGGCGCCATTCAAGTATCAGGTCAAATGCCTGCAGCAGCTTCGTGAGAAGTTTGCCGGCCTCGATGCGGCGGATCGGGCGGCGCTGGAGCCGGTGCTGGAACGCACAGGCTGCCGGAAACACTTGGGCTAAAGCTTAGGCCGCATTGCGCTTGCGGAATTGCTGCGTTGCAACGCGATCGAGAGTCTCCTGCGAATCCTCCGCGTTAGCCACTTGGCCGGCTTGCGCAGAGGGAACCTGCATGAATGCGACGCTCACCTATATCGAGGGATATCTCCGCTGGGTTCCCCCTTGGGCCATCGGTCTCGGTCTCGTCGGTCTGGCCGTCGTTTCCGGACTTCTCGTTCACCGCGTCGGGAGGCTCGTGATCTGGCGGCTCGTCGGAACGAACCGTCCAGTGGCAAGTCAACTCCTGAAGAGGACATCGGGCCCGGCCCAGTTTGCGCTCTGCCTAGTTGCGGTTGCATTCGTGCTGCCGTTCGCGCCGCTGGACGATCCCTTGCGCAGCGAACTGACGCATGGGCTGGCGGTTGCCGTGATCGGCCTGATCGGCTGGATATCGATCCGAGCCGTGGACATCGCCGCTGCACGATACCTGCAACGGTTTCGCCTCGACAGTGAAGACAACCTCCTGGCGCGCAAGCATGTCACGCAGGTACGCGTGTTCAAGCGCGTGCTCGATACGCTGGTGATCATCTTTGCCGCTTCGACCGCGTTGATGACCTTCGATTCGGTCCGCCAGTACGGCGTCAGCCTGTTCGCTTCGGCGGGCGCTGCCGGACTGATCGTCGGCCTTGCTGCACGGCCATTACTCGGCAACCTGATTGCCGGCGTGCAGATCGCGATTACCCAGCCGATCCGGATCGAGGATGCCGTCATCATCGAAAACGAGTGGGGCTGGGTCGAGGACATCGCATCCACCTACGTCGTGATCCGGCTGTGGGACTGGCGCAGGATGGTCGTCCCGCTGTCCTACTTCATCGAAAAGCCGTTTCAGAACTGGACGCGCGATGCACAATCCCTGATCGGAGTGATCATTCTCCACGTCGATTTCGGCGCCGACGTCCCGCGGATCCGCCGCAAGCTGGAACAGGTGGCGCGCGAGTCCCCGTTGTGGGACGGAGCGGTGGTCAATCTGCAGGTCATCGAGACACACCCGCGCTCGATCGAATTGCGGGCCGTCGTCAGCGCACGCAACGCGCCGCAATCCTGGGACCTTCGTTGCGAGATCAGGGAGAAGCTGCTGGCCTTCATTCGCGACGAGATGCCCGAAGCGTTTCCGCGCGATCGTGCATTCGTACCGCTTGAGGCCATGGATAGCCGAGACATTTCCGGCGGCGAGCGGCGCCTGGGAGCCGTCAGGCGCAACACGCACTAGCTAATGCTCACAACGTTTGTCCGAAGGCTCAGCACCTGAATGGTTCGCGACTAGGCGGTGACGTTTGTCTTGCCCGTGCCGGCATCGTAACCATAGATCCAGTCGACGCTGATCGGTGGAGGAGCAACTGGCTTGCGGTTGTTGTTGAACTGATCGCGGGCCTGCAACTGCACCTGCTTTCCGCGCGGTTGCCGCTCCTGCTCATAGGCTTTGAGCCCAGCGGTCAGGTCTTCCTTGTGAGCGGCCAGCAATCGCGCGAGCGCAAGACCGTCTTCCATCGACTGCGCCGCTCCCTGCGCGAGCGTCGGCATCATGGGATGTGCGGCGTCGCCGAGCAGGCCGATCCGGCCAACAACCCAGCTATCCAGCGGCTCCCTGTCGTAGATGCCCCAGCGGTAGCAGCTCTTGATCTTCCGGAACATGCCGAGCAGGGCGTCGTTCCAGCCCGCATAGGCCTGTAGCATCTCGTCGACATTCGACGGCACCGACCATGATTCATCCGCCCATTCCTCGGAGACGCGGCCGGCGAAGATGTTCATGTATTTGCCGCCGCGGACGGGGTAGCAGATGACGTGGCCGGTCGGCCCGATCCAACCGATATAATCCGTCTCTTCCAATGTAACCGCGCGGTTTGGTCCCACTTGCTTCGGCGCATCCTCCATCGGGACCATCGCGCGCCAGCAGATCTGATTGGTAAAGCGCGCGGCGTTTTCTCCGAACAGCAATTTGCGAATGACTGAATGAATGCCGTCGGCCCCGATGATGACGTCGGCTTCGATCTGCTCGCCGTCTGCAAAGCAGGCGGTCGCGCCATTCGCGGTGTTGGTGACGCTCACGCAGGCCTTGTTGAGGTGGATGGCGTTCGCCGGCACCTTGCCGATCAGGGCTTCGTGCAGGTCGGGCCGATGCGCCATCATATAGGGCGCATCGAATCGGCGCTCCATCATGCCCTTCCACGGGTTGCGATACCGCAACTCGGCCTTGTCCCAGGTAAGGGACACCATCGCGGTGGGTTCGACTGCGAAGCGCTTCAACTCGTCCAGGATGCCGATCGCACGGGCAACCTTGACGGCGTTTGGACCAAGCTGAAGTCCGAAGCCGACCTCGCCAAGGGTGGCGGCTCGCTCGTAAACCGCAACTTCAAAGCCGCGCTGATGCAAAGCTGCTGCGGCTGTCATGCCGCCGATCCCGCCTCCGATGATGGCGATCCGGCTCCTCCGATCTCCCAACAGTTCTCTCCCTTTGCGATCGTTTTGGTACGTCGTGCGAGCGACCCGACAATTAGATATTATATGACTTAATTTGACAATAGTGATTGGACCTGCCAGTTTCCGGCCAAGAAGACCAACCTGGGAGGGCCCCGATGCGCTTTAAGCGATGGCTTACAAAATCGATTTTCCTGTTCTCTGCCATGTACTTGGTGGCTACGGCGCCGGTGACGGGCACCGAGTTCAAGCCGAATGGCCCGGTGACGATCGTGGCGCCGTTCGCCGCGGGAGGCACGGTCGACCAAGTGGCGCGCGAGCTTGCGCGCGGGCTGGAGAAGAAATGGGGCGTGTCGGTTTTGGTCGAGAATAAGCCGGGCGCGGGCAACATCCTGGCGGCCACCGCAATCGCGCAGTCCAAGCCGGATGGCCAGAAGCTGCTATTCGCCTCCACATCCATCTCGGTCAATCCGAGCGTCTACAAGACGCTGCCCTACGACACTGAGAAGGACCTCGCGTCGGTCAGTTATCTGGCCGCTTCGCCCAATGTCCTCGTCGTGCGTCCGTCGACGAACATCAAGACGCTCAAGGAGCTGATCGAACGCGCCAAGGCGAGCAAGCCGGCCCTTCAATATGCCTCGGTAGGCAAGGGCAGCGCTCACCACTTCTGCATGGAACTGCTGCAGATCGAGGCCGGCATCAAGATGACGCATGTGCCGTACAAGGGGGTTTCGCCCGCCTTGGCTGCTGTGCTCAGCGACGAAATCGGAATCTACTGCAGCGATATTCCCGGCGCGATTCAGCCGATCAAGGAAGGGAAATTGATTCCGCTGGCGGTGACGGGCGACAAGAGGTTACCCGTTCTGCCCGATGTTCCTACGATGGCCGAGGCGGCCCTGCCGAACTACAGAAATACCGGCTACGTCGGCATCATGGCCCCGGGCCCTACGCCCAAGAGCGTGCGCGACGCCATCAACCACGACATCCAGGAGGTCATCAGGGAGCCGGCTTTCCACAAACGCTTCGCCGATCTCGGATACGACATGGTGGGCGGCACCGTCGACGAGTTCGCAGATTTCATCAAGCGCGATGTCATTCGCTACAGCGAGATCGCCAAAGCTGCCAATATCGAGAAGCAGTAGGCTCACGCTGAGGAACGACCATGCTCCGTATCAAAAGCAGCCAGAACTTCTGGGCGGGAATTCTCTTTCTCGCCTGTGGCGCCTTTGAGACCGCGCTGGCCTTGCAATACGACATAGGAAGTCCTGCCAGCATGGGACCGGGCTTTATGCCGGTCCTCTTGGGAGTCGTGTTGGCTATCCTTGGCCTGATCGTCCTGATCAACGGGCTCTCTGTTGTCGGTCCCGCCATCGAACCCGGCCATTGGCGGCCATTCGTCTGCATCATCGCCGCGCTCGTGCTGTTTGCCTTGCTCATCAACACGGCCGGGCTCGCGCTCAGCACGTTCCTTGTCGTGATGCTCGGCGGCATTGCCTATCGCGGCAAAGTGCCGTGGGTGCGCCTGTCCGCAATGGCGGTGGCAATGACGATCTTCACTGTCGTGCTCTTCATCTATGTGCTCGGCCAGCCGATCGCCGTGTGGGGGGGCCATTAGTGGAGATGATTCACAATCTGGAGATCGGTTTTGCGGCCGCGGTAACCCTGCAAAACCTCGGCTTCTGCCTGATCGGCGCCTTGCTCGGCACTCTGGTCGGCGTCCTTCCGGGCATCGGGCCGCTGGCGACCATCGCCATGCTGCTGCCGATCACGCTGGAACTCAACCCTCTCAGTTCGCTGATCATGCTCGCCGGCATTTACTACGGTGCCCAGTATGGCGGCTCGACCACGGCGATCCTGGTCAACATGCCCGGCGAGTCTTCTTCCGTGGTGACCTGCCTCGACGGCTATCAGATGGCGCGCAAGGGCAGGGCGGGAAGCGCGCTCGCGATTGCGGCCATCGGATCGTTCTTTGCCGGTTGCGTCGGTATCCTGTTCATTGCGGCTTTCGCGCCCACGCTGGCTGCCGTATCGCAGCGCTTCCAGTCGCCCGAATATTTCGCGCTGATGCTGTTCGGCCTGGTTGCGGCTGTCGTGCTTGCTCATGGGTCGGTCATCAAGGCACTGGCGATGATTGTGCTGGGACTGTCGTTCGGCCTCGTCGGCACAGACGTCACCAGCGGAACGGTGCGCTTCACCTTCGGCGTATCGGAGCTCTTCGATGGCATCGATTTCGTCACGGTGGCGATGGGGCTGTTCGGGCTGGCTGAGATTCTGCGAAACCTCGAGCAGAAGGACCAGCAGCGCCAGATTTCGACGATCGGCTCGCTGTGGCCCAGCCGTCGCGAGATGCGTGAGGCCGGGCCTGCCATCTTCCGAGGCACCTTCATTGGCTCGATCCTCGGCATTCTGCCGGGCGGCGGAGCGATCCTTTCGTCATTTGCTTCCTACACACTGGAGAAGCGGATCAGCGCCGATCCGTCCGCCTTCGGCAAGGGAGCGATTCAGGGCGTGGCGGGTCCCGAGTCGGCCAACAATGCCGGCGCGCAAACCTCTTTCATTACGCTGCTGACGCTGGGGATTCCCTCAAACCCGGTCATTGCCCTGCTGATGGGTGCAATGATCATCAAGGGAATCGCTCCCGGCACCGCGGTGATGGTGAAGGAGCCGACGCTGTTCTGGGGACTGGTTGCCAGCATGTGGGTAGGCAATCTGATGCTGGTCATCATCAATCTGCCCCTGATCGGCCTCTGGGTGAAGCTGCTGCGGATTCCGTATCGGTGGCTGTTCCCCGCCATTCTCGTCTTCTGCTGCGTCGGCGTGTACAGCGTCTCCAACAGCTATGTTGCTGTTTTGCTGACCGCCGGCTTTACGGTGCTCGGCTACATCGCCGCCAAGCTAGGCTGCGAGTGTGCACCGTTCTTGCTGGGCTTCGTGCTCGGACCGTTGATGGAGGAAAATCTTCGACGGTCGATGCTGCTCTCCGACGGCGATCCGCTGATCTTCATCCAACGACCGATCTCCGCCGTTCTCATTGCCTGTGCGATCGGGCTCTTGGCTCTGACCATCATCCCGACCTTCCAGAAGACGAGGGAAGAGGCGTTCCAGGAGTAGCGGGTACGCTGGGCAATGCGCGACAAGAGAAGGAAAACAAAACGGTGAGCAAGGAATTGAGCGTTGCGATTGCTGGTGCGGGGATCGGTGGCCTCGCGGCCGCGCTGGCGCTCTTGAAACGCGGATTTGACGTCCGCGTCTACGAGCAGGCGCCCGCGCTGGCGGAGATCGGGGCCGGGCTTCAGATCAGTGCCAATGGCACCGAAGTACTCAATCAGCTTGGCGTTCTCGATGCGGCAAGAAAAATAGCGTGCGAGCCGACCGGCAAGCAGATCCGGCTCTGGAGCACCGGCAATACGTGGAAGCTTTTTGATCTCGGTGTCACCTCGGTCGAGCGTTACGGTTATCCCTATCTGATGATCCATCGGGCGGATCTGCACCGCCTGCTGTTCGATGCCGTCAACAAAGAGTCGCCTGACGCCATCACGACAGGCGCGCGCTGCGTCGGTTTCCAGCAATCCGATCGCGGGCTTTCTGTTTCATTTGCAGGTGGATCGGCAGTCGCGGCGGACATCTTGATCGGCGCTGATGGGGTTCATTCGGCCGTTCGCCAGGCCATGTTCGGTCCGGATCGTCCACAGTTTACCGGCTGTATGGCATGGCGCGGACTTGTTCCGATGGACCGGCTTCCGGAACGGCTGCGGACACCCGTAGGCACCAATTGGATCGGCCCGGGCGGGCACGTCGTGACTTATCCCTTGCGCGGCGGCGAGTTGCTCAATTTCGTTGGTATCGTCGAGCGCAACGACTGGAAGGGCGAATCCTGGACTGATGCCGGCAGCCGCGAGGAATGCGCCTCCGACTTCAACGGATGGCATGCCGACATCCACGAGATCATTGGCAATATCGATACGCCCTACAAATGGGCGCTGATCGGGCGAGATCCCTTGCCGGAGTGGACGAGGGGACGCGTGACCTTGCTCGGCGACGCCTGCCATCCCACGCTGCCGTTTCTTGCGCAGGGCGCCAACATGGCGCTGGAGGACGGGCTGGTCCTTGCGCGCTGCCTCGAAAAATACAATGACCCGCAGGTCGCATTACGACAATATGAGGGGGCTCGCCTCGAGCGGACCACGAGGATCGTTCGCGGCTCGGCCGAAAATGCCAGGCGTTTCCACAATCCCACATTGGCGGAAGTGGCTGGGGCCGAGGCCTACGTCAATCGCGAATGGCGGGAGGATCGTGTAAAAGAGCGTTACGACTGGCTGTTCGAATACAGTGCATTCCGCGCGGCGATCTAGCTCGTCGCTGCCCCACATTCGAGTCCAGGACGATGGATGAATCAGTCAAGCCCCGCGCCCAGCGAGGAATCCAGTCGGTTGAAGTCGGGTTTCGCCTGATCCGGGCGCTGGAAACGGCCCCCGGCAAGTTGTCGCTGAAGGCGCTCGCCGAACTTGCGGACATGTCGGCGAGCAACGCCCATCTCTACATGGTCAGTTATTGCCGGCTGGGGCTTGCGGTGCAGGACCCGATCACCCTCCGCTACGGTCTAGGTCCTTACGCGGTTCAACTCGGGCTCGCAGGCCTGCGTCATCTCGAAGTGAGCGATGTCGCGCGGAGCCATCTGGAGGAATTGCAGGCGAAGATTCCCCTCGCGGTGTATCTCTCCATATGGGGCAATATGGGGCCGACCATCGTTCTCAAGCTGGATGGAAGCTTTCAGTCGCCCCTGTCGGTGCGTGTCGGCTACGTCTCACCTTTGCTGTCGTCGGCGACCGGCGCGGTTTATCTTACCTACATGCCCGAGCATGAGATCCGGCCGGTGCTTGAGCGGGAACTGGCGGAGCGCGGAGACCGCAACGTCGATCTCGACGGGATGCGAAGGCAGGTGCGCGAGGCCGGTGTCGGAGTGTCCGTTGGGCGGATGAACGAGGGCTATGCCGCGGTGTCCGCACCCGTCCTCAATTACGACTGTCGCCTCGCTGGCAGCATTACGGCACTAGGACCGCATTCCCTGGTGGACCGTTCACCGGGTGGGCCTTTGGCAAACTCCTTGCGGGAAACGGCCGGAAGGATCGCCTCTGCGCTCGGGCAGCGGAAAAGCGAGGCATGAGCACACTCTGATTCGCCGCGTCAGGAATTTCTCAGGCCCCGGGAAAATCGCGGCGCATGGCAATCTCGGCGGCGTCGCCCGGTGATATCACGCCGCTGTCGAATGCTTTCTGCGGCTCGGTGACGATGTCTTAGAGCGATATCTGTTTGATAGGCTTGGCCAGCAATTCCCGGATACAGTCCGCCAGCGTGCCGGTGTGAACGAGATAGGGCTGCTTGCTGGTTAGGCGCTCGTTCTTCAGCGACGGCCATTTTTTCAGGTCGGCGGGAGCGTCATAGGCAATTGAAAGGTGTTCCCGGAACATGCTTCGACTCGCGGCAAGCTACCGCAGGAAGTGTAACCCAGAGGCGGTAAACGGAATCCAAACAACGCCATTCACCCCTTGCACGCAGGCAGCGCCTCGATGGCCTTCTCCGCCTCCTCGCGGGTCGGATAGATCGTGTCGTTGGCGACCGTCAGGTTCGGCGTGTCGGTTTTGGGGGTCTTGTCCACCACAGAACAGCGCTTCGTCAGGGTATCGAACACGATGTAGAAGGCGGGTGTTCCGCGGGCGCTCTGGGCGAAGGCGGATTGAGAAATCATCTCGACCAGCAGCAGGCCAAAAGGCAACAGCGTCCGTTTCATCAGTCCCTCCTTGTGCTCGGGAAGGGTACGCTCGGCGGGCGGTTTCGGTTCCCCGCCGTTCAAAACGAGATACCATCACCCATTGCGCCAAATGAAAGGCCCCGGTGCACGGTGGCATCGCGGGGCCTGGGGGTTCTTCGTCTCAGCGAAGAGATGTCTGGCATACGCGTCAGTTCAAGTCAGGATCAACATGGCACGTGGCCTTTGCGCTTTCGATCCTGCGGATAGATTTCAAATTGTCGGCGGCGCAACGCGGTAAGCAGCTGCTCTTTCCCTACCTTGCGCCGTGACCTTGCCTGGAAGCAAGGTCGCATGTCTGAGCCGGTGGCGTCATGCTCCTCTCCAAGGAATGGTCCGACGGACCTGGTCCGTGTTCCTGCCTGCCGCCCGGTGCGTGGCCGCGCGGCAATTCCTGCGGAACGGCGAAGCCGGTGCTTCGTAACCCCTGCAGGTGCAGGGTGGCAAATGCTGCGCCCGATGCCCGAAAGTGTCAAGTTATCGATTGCGCTGGTTCCGCGGCAGGCGGTCTCCCCGACAGCAAATGTTCCTCTACTTGCGGTGGCGGCTGCCGAGCGCCGCTGCAATCGTCGCGGGATTCTTTATCCGCTCGACCAGCATGTCGATGCGGTCAGTGCCCCAGAACAGTTCGCCGTTGAACACCATGGTGGGTACGCCGAATACGCCAAGTGCTTCAGCTTCGTCGATGATGCGATCGTGCTCGGCGCGCGCGTCACCCTGCACATAGCGCTCGAAATCGTCGGCCGAACCGCCGGTGGTCGTGATGACCGCAGAGACCTCCGGCAACTCGTCGATGTCGATCTCGTGATTCCAGAACTTCTTGAAGACCGTGTCGTGATAGGACCGGAAGAAGCCATGGCGCTGGGCGAACAGCATGCCGGCGCTGGCATAGAAGCCGTTATAGATGCGTCGCGGCCCCTTGATGGTCAGTCCTTGCGCATTGGCGAGGCGTCGTGCGTCCATGTAGGAGTAGCGCACCTTGCGCCAGAAATGCGGCGTGCGCTCCTCGACGGCACCCATGAACTCGGGAATGCGCAGCGTGTAGGGCAGCCATTCCAGTTCGACGCCTAGAGCTTCCTCGATCTCGAACAACCGCTTGTTGGCGATATAGGCGAAAGGACTCTTGTAGTCGGTGTAGACGCGCAGGCGGGGCTTTTCCATCTTGATCCCTCTCTCAAAGCTTCTCGCGGCTGATCAGGATGCCGGCTCGTTCGCGATCCCCAGGTGTCGACCGCGCGCATTCCGTTCCAGCGCGTAGCGCAGCACAACAGACCTCGCGGGGATACGCGCCATGAAGCACGTAGTCTGACGGCAACGGCGTCCTGTCGTCGCTGCGCTCCGGCATGGGTCACGGCCTGGTCTGGCGATAGTCGTTCAGGTCCGCATCATGGGTCATCTGCCAGTAGTCGACGAACCGCCACGGCATCGCCGAGAACACGCGGCCTCGGCTGTTGCGGTAGTAGGTGGTCATGCCCGGATGGGTCCAGATCATCTGCTCATGTTCGGCGTCGACCTTGCCCACATATCCGTCATGCACGTCCGGCTTCACGTCGATGGCGGCAAGGCCATGCTCGATCATCTCGACCAGGCAGGAAGTGATGTAGCGGCTCTGGCATTCCGACTGGAAGATCACGCTGCCGCCGTGCGCCGGCCCGGAGTTCGGTCCCAGCATGACGAACAGGTTGGGAAAGTCGGGTACGGTGAGGCCGAGATAGGCGGTGGGATTGTCGTCGGCCCAGGCCTGCTTCAGATTCCTGCCGCCGCGCCCGGTGATGTTGAGCCGCGCCGCCATCTCCGTGACCTTGAAGCCGGTGGAGATGACGATGATGTCGTGCGCGCGCAGCCCGCCGTCGACTGTGACGATTCCCTCCGGTGCGAAGCGGTCGATCGGCTCGGTGACCAGCTCCACATTCGGCCTGGTCAGCGTCTTGAACCAGTTGTTGTCCAGGAGGATACGCTTGCCATAAGGCGGGTACGTCGGCACGCATTTCTCGAT
>JAEZEU010000575.1 GCA_023432885.1 Pseudomonadota bacterium
TCGCGATATGCCACGACGCCGTCTGCACGAACAAAGACACGCTGCTCGCGGTCGCTGTTGGTCTGCTGATCGAGTGTGGCCTGCAGAGCGCTGCGCGGCACGTCCTCGTTGCCGAGCGCCAGTGTCAGATCCGGCTTCACCGTCAGGAACACCGGCTTGTCCGGCCGGGCCTGCGGCTGGGCGTTCGAGACCGGCAGGTCGACCGCCACGTCAACGGTGGAGAGCGGCGCCGCCACCATGAAGATGATGAGCAGCACCAGCATGACGTCGATGAAGGGCGTGACGTTGATGTCGCTGACCTCGGCGAGGTCGCCATCCTGGGGATCCTTGAGCGTGACGGCCATGAGCTACTCGGCAGGCCGGAGCACCGCCGGCCGGGACGGCCGATCCACGGCAGCCTCCGGCCCGTCCGCCATCTGATCCCGCTCGAGATCACGAGAGAGGTGCTGCAGGACCTCCCCGGATGCATCGGAGAGCAGCGCGCGATAGCCGGCAATGGAGCGGGCGAAGGCGTTGTAGATGATGACCGCCGGGATCGCGGCGACAAGGCCGATCGCAGTGGCCAGCAGCGCCTCCGCGATGCCCGGCGCCACCACGGCGAGGTTCGTGGTCTTCGACCGCGAGATGCCGATGAAGGCGTTCATGATCCCCCACACCGTGCCGAACAGCCCGACGAAGGGCGCGGTTGCGCCGATGGTGGCGAGCAGGCCGGTGCCGCGCGCCATGTTGCGGCCAGCGCTTGCCTCGATCCGTGACAAGGCGATGGCGAGGCGTTCCTTGACGCCTTCCGTCGAGAGATCGGGAGAGCGCCTGCGTTCGCGAGCGGCTGCCTGAACGAGATCCGCGACGGGTCCGTTGCGCGTCCAGCCCGCATCGATCGCACGGGCCGCTTCGATCAGGCTGTCGGAGCGTTGCAGCTTGCGCGTTGCACTCCGTGCCTTGCGCATCGCGCTCGCCAGCTCCAATCCCTTTGCCAGCCACAGCGTCCAGGTCGCCAGCGACGCAAGGGCCAGCCCCACCATCACTGCTTTCACGACCACGTCCGCCTGCAGGAACATCCCCCACGGCGACAGGTCATGCGGCAACGTCGCATGCGCAGCCGATGACCCGGACGCCTCCCCGCCCGGTTGCTTGGCAGCGGAGTTGGACGGAGGTGTCAGCGCCTGGCTTGGAGCGGTCATTTCCGACGTCACGGCCGGCGGTTCGCCGGGAGGCGTCGGCGCAGCCTCGGCCGGCGGCTGCGGTGCCGGTACCTGCGCGTGGAGAGGACCGGACGGATTGGCCAGTACGACCACGGTCACCAGCAGTGCACGCAGCGCACCAGGTACCATTCCTCCAGCGGCGCGGATTCTCGCATTACCTCTCATCAATCCCAGTACCTTCTTGATGACCTGAGTTCGCGCCATGGCTATTCAGTCTTCCCGGAGTCACGCGCTGACGCTGAGTTGTTTGGCTGCCGGATTCAGAATTTTACGGATGTGAACAGCCGTATGTTGCGGCCCGGCTGCAACACCTCATCCTTCTTGTACGATTGGTGCAGACGGATGTTGTCATCCAGGAGGTTCTCTCCCTTCAGACCCAACGTGATTTCCATCGGGAATGGTTCTGCGGCGATCTTTGCCGTGTGGCTAAGCTCTGCATTGAGAAGGTTGTAGCCGGGGGTCGGCGTTTCGAACGCTCCGAGATTGTTTTGCGCAAACGCATGCAGCAAATGTATGCGCGCGGTCCACTCCGGATCCCGGTAGAATATCCCGCCTCCGACGCGGTGTGGCGGAATCTTCGGTACGTAGCTGCCGTCTGCGAATGTAGCGCGGACGAAGTCGTATTGAGCTTCAACACCCCATACGCCGTTCCAAAGTTTTGCAACATCATGCTCGACCTGGAGTTCAGCGCCCAGGAACGTCGCATTGCGCTGGGAGTATATGATCTGGTCGAAGCTGGCGCCGGGAAGTCCGCAGGATGCGAAGGTATCGCCGCATCTCACACCTGTGAAATTCTTGAAGATGAAGTTCTCGAACCTGGTGTAATGGGCAGAGATGTCGAAACGCGTCTCACCGCGGCCACGCTTTAGCCCAATCTCAACTGTGTTGGCCTTTTCGAGGGTCATGGTTGGATCGCCGATCTCAAACGTTCGCGGCGTATCGTGCGGCCCCTTGTAGAACAATTCGATCGGGTCCGGAGCACGCTCGACATGTTGCGCTGTAAGGCGGGCAACCATTCCATGAGGCAGATCGTGTAGCAGACCAGTGCTTGCGCTGATCGGCGCAAAGTCGCGATGGACGCCAAACAGGTTCGGCTCGTCGGGCGGCGGAAGATACGTGACGGGAAAACTTGCGCCCGTACCATCGGTGCTCGTCCGCTCTACGCGGACAGCGCCTTGCGCCCGCAATGCAGGCGCAATCTGCAATTCTTCGAAGACAAAGGCTGCGAGATTCTGTGCGCGGGCGGGAGCCAGCAATTGTTCTTGAGCACCCCCGACCGAGAGCTGACGGCGGCCCCACTGAAAGCCCGCCGCGCCCGTCAGTTCTCCAAAGGCCGTGCTGAACGGAAGATGGGAGATCTCGACCCGTGACTCGATTTCCCGATTTTTGAAAATCGAGCCGACGACGGCGGAAGCGCCCAGGCCGTCGATTTCTTCATGCCTGTAGTCCGTAAATCCCAACCAGTAACGAACAGTGTCGATCCCGGATTCGCCAAGCCGCCATTCGCCGCGGCTGTTCCATTTTGATTGACGGAGGTCGATATGATTCTTCTCACGAGCTGATTCGATGCCCGGAATGAAGTACGTCATCGTCGTATTTTGATACGACAAGCCGATAAAGCCATCGCTGAAAACGTACGAGCCGCCCGCGCTGTGGCCTTCAGAGGTGTAGCTTGAGTTCTCTTGAACTCCGCCTGGAATGCGATAGTCGCCCGCGCTTCGCTTGAACGCATCAACGTGGATCGCAAAGTTGCCGCCACCTGCGTCGAGCAGGACAGCCCCGTCCTTTCCGTTGCTGACGCTGTTCAAGCCGCCCCTCGCCGCGAAAGCAACGCCATTTGGCGGAATGCCCGTCGGAATTCGCCCGCTGTTTGCGCTGACAACGCCCCCGATCGCCTGCGAGCCGTAACGCAACGTGCCCGGGCCCCGAATGACTTCGACACGGCCGCTCAGAAGCGGATCAATTGTCACCGCATGGTCTTCTCCGAGATTTGCCATGTCGTGCGAGCCGATCCCGTCCTCCTGCGTCCGGACACGGAAGCCTCCAAGTCCGCGAATGACCGGACGGCTGGCGACCGGAGAGAACGACGTCGAAGAAACGCCAGGTGTTGTGCTCAGGGTGTCACCAAGAGAAGCGGCGCCTCGGCTCAGCACTTCTTGAGGCGTCATCACCGACACTGAGCTGAATGACGGCGTCGAAGGGATTGACTGGGAGTTTGCCCACCACGGTGCGTTCTCGCCGGCGCCTTCTCCCGGCCGGGGCGACGCAATCGGGCTTGGCGATGTCACCACGATTTCGGGCAGATTCAGCGTTTGCGCGGTCGCGGCGCTCGAAAACGCCAGTGCACCGGCCCCCAAGGCCAAACGATAAGTCCTCATCACTACCCTTAATGCGAATAAGTTGCAGTTGCAGTTATCTCAGATGCAAATGCCTCGCAAGAGCGATAACGTCGCAACCCTCACTCGTGAAGACCAGGAGAGCAGATCGCCCGTCGACCGTGACAACGCGACTGGCGCGCTTCGAAGACGGCGCTGATGAAGAACCGGGACGAAAAGTCTAGGGCAATGCCGGAGAAGGAGTGCGCTTGACGGGCTCGCGCCGCGTCGTTCTCGACGTGCTGGCCAAGGCGACGGATCACCCCATCGAGGTACACCGGCGCACAACCTTGATCGATCAGGCATGCGATTGCGCCTGCTTATCGCACCATGCGACTGAAGATGGTGCAATGACCCGTGTGGCCACGGCGCCTCCCTTCATCGGCGACTGCGGGAGAGCCCCGTCTGAAGCACGATCGCGCGCTGACTCCTCGGCCGCTTTCGCGATTCCACTTCCTCAAGTTGCTCTGGAGCGGAACGCGCAAGATTCTTTCAGGTGCCTGTATCGATTTCCGCACGGCTCCAACGACCAACGGATAGACGGGCAACCCAGCGTGTCCAAATGCTCCAGTGTGTCGCCGCGCGCTGCTCGAAGCTGTTGGCCTTGCGGGTTTCTGATATCCGCTGTGTACGCCGATAGACGGGGCCGCATCGCAACTCCGATGCTGGCCCCCTTTGAATGGCGAACAAAGGAAATCACGGAAAAGAAAAATTCGAGCCGTGGCACCGAGTTCCATCTGGTGCTTTCGGTGCCGCTGCTGACGCCAGCCTATGTCAGGGCTTAACGCAGAGATGGGTATGACATTCCTATTGCATCATCATACCAGCCTTGCTAGCGTGATTGGACGGGATGGGTGCTGCAGTCGCCGCCGCCAATAGCAATTGTCATGCGGAGCATGCCTTGCTTAGCGTAGGTTCCCGTATATTTTTTCTCTCGGCTGTGGCATGCCTCGTGGTCCTGGGGACTGCAGCGAAGGCGCAATCGCCATCCGAGACCAGTCAGCTTCCTCCAGTGAACGTCACTCCGCCGAAGGAGCAGCGCCCGCAACAGGCGCAGCAGACCACGCGGACGCCGCAGGGTCAGCCTGCCCGTCGAACGGTCCCTGCGCGGGTCACGAGGCGGGGCACAACAGGGGCCACCACACGGCAAGCACCTGCAGCCGGGCTATCGGCCGGACTTTCAGATGGCTCGACGGCGATGCCCGGACGTGGCGACGTTTCCAGCTCGGTCACCGCGCTACCTGCCGCGGTCACCGTCGTCGACGCCCCGATGATCAACCAGCTTCCGGTGGCAACCTATGGCGACCTGTTCCGCTCGCTCCCCGGTTTCGACGTATCCAATTACGGCCAGGGCGCCCTCGGCTACGGCGTTTCCCTTCGAGGATTTACCGACGCGGAACACGGACGCGACATCGCCTACTACATCGATGGCGTGCCGCTCAATGAGGTGTCTTCGCTGCATACGCCGAACTATGCCGACCTGAACATTCTGATTCCCGAAACCGTCAAGAAAATCGAGATCGTTCGTGGCCCGTTCAACGTTGAGTTCGGCGACTCCAACCTCGGGGGTTCGGTCAATATCACGACGAAGGAGGCCGAGCCCTTCGGCACGGTCGGCGCTTCGGGAGGCTCGCAGGGGACCGCGCGTGGACTGGCCACCTACAGCACGACACAGGGAGCGTGGCTGCCATTCCTCGCTCTCGAGGGCTACCGCACCGACGGATATCGGCAGAACAGTTTCGTTGACCGCTACAATTCCTTCAACAAGGTGACCACGACGTTGCCTGACGGCACGACCGTTTCGTTCCGCGGCCAAGCTTATGGCACGGAATTTGGTGCGCCCGGCTATTCCAATCGGGAAGCCGTGCAGGCCGGCCTGGTCTCGGAGCGCGCGGCAACCAACGTGACCGACGGCGGCAACAAGCAGCTGCAGAATTTTGTCACCAGCTTCTCATCTGGTGCCAGGGATCAAGAGTTGAAGGGGGTGCTGTTTCTCAGTCACGACTACTTCAACCGATATGCCGATTTCGGCGGCGGCCAGCGTTGGCAGCATGACGACCGTACTATGTTCGGGGGACGGGTGACCAAAGTC
>JAEZEU010000590.1 GCA_023432885.1 Pseudomonadota bacterium
CCGGCGCTGATCGAATAGGTGTTGGTGAGGCCTTCCTGGCCGTAGACCACGACGCGCAGCCTGTCGCCGGCGTCCAGACGATAAGGCTGGTCGTAACGGACGGGTGCCGGCGCGGCATAGGCGGCCGTCAAGACGGGAGCAGGGGCGTTGGCGGCGCCGCCATAAGCCATCGCATCCAGGCCGCCTTGCGCAGCCACTGCGACTGGCGCGGTTCTCCCCATGCAGCCCGACAGCGCAAGCGCAGTCATGGCCGCGATGATCGGCAGACGAAACGCGCGCGCAACCCGCACCGGAACCATCCCTCAAAGCGAGACGGCTCCAGTCTTGCGTCGGTTATGGTTAACAAATGGTTCCGGGAAATCCGGACGACGTCCCCGCCCTGGCGAATGCGGGGCAGGCGCTTATTGCATCACGCCGCACTGACGCCGATGCCGATCGGACAGGACACGCCGGTGCCGCCGAGGCCGCAATAGCCGGCCGGGTTCTTGGCGAGATACTGCTGATGATAATCCTCGGCGAAATAGAACGGCCCTGCGGGTGCGATCTCGGTGGTGATGGTGCCCAGGCCTTTTGCCGAGAGCGCCTTCTGGTAGGTCGCCTTCGAAGCTTCCGCGGCTTTCCTCTGCGCGTCATTGAAGGTGTAGATCGCTGAGCGATATTGCGTGCCGACGTCGTTGCCCTGGCGCATGCCCTGCGTCGGGTTGTGGTTTTCCCAGAACGTCTTCAGCAATTTCTCGTAACTTACCTTCTTCGGATCGTACACGACGAGCACCACTTCGGTGTGACCGGTGCGTCCCGAGCAAACCTCTTCATAGGTCGGGTTCGGCGTATAGCCGCCGGCATAGCCGACTGCAGTCGTGAAGATGCCCTCGCCAAGCTCCCAGAATTTGCGCTCGGCGCCCCAGAAGCAGCCGAGCCCGAACACGGCCTGCTCGAGACCTTCCGGATAAGGCGGCAGCAAGGGGCGCCCATTGACGAAATGGCTCGTGGCGGTGGGGATCGGCGTCGTGCGTCCCGGCAGAGCCTCGGACGCATTCGGCAGCGCGGTGGTCTTGCGCATGAAAAACATGGGTTAACCTCCAGGCGGGACTTTCGGCCAAGGCTCGAACGACCCGGGCCGCGTCACTCCTATATATGTCTTTCCGCAAGCCTTGGCAGTCCCGTTACGACGGGACGACCGGTCAGTCCCGGGAGTAGCCGATCAGTGGCTTTCGCGGCCGGAACAGGAGCATCAGGAGGATGCCCAAAATTCCCATGACGGCAAAGACCGGCTGGTCGAGCACCACCTTGACCACGCTGTTCCAGAGCCAGGGCGCGTTGGCCTCGACCCAGGTCCGGAACGCCTGCTGGCTGGACTGGTGGACGTCGTTCCAGAACTGGCCGAACCGGGTAAACCGCAGCGTCTGGTCGGCGACCCAGCGGGCGCCGTCATAGACCACGAAGATGAAGCCGCCGGCCAGCAACAACAGCCCGATCAGTCGGAAGAAGCCCCGGATCATCCATCACCCCGATATGCTGAGCCCCCAAACGCCGTCAGCCATTACCGGCTGGGCTGGAGAAATTCAACCTCTTCAGCACCTTATCACCCGCCCTGGCCGGCGCCCCACTCATTCGCCGGGTCTGGAAAGCGTTGACGCTTGCCAGTACGCCCTCTATAAGACCGTGCGATGGCGGCGGGGCGCAATCCCGCCGCCGCTGTTCTTTGAGAGGCGCTGCGCCCCGTGAGCAAAAGTCTGCTCCGGCCTTCGCATTCTCCAGAGAGCACCGGAATAAATATCAGCGTCGATTGCGAGATTGGAGCGCCGGGGCGAGCAAGCCCGGCCAGCCGCGGTCGGTACCCGTCGAAGGATTTTTGAAGAGATGGCCAATACCACTTCCGCCAAGAAGGCGACCCGCAAGATTGCCCGCCGCACCGTCGTCAACAAGGCGCGCCGGACCAAGCTGCGCACTGCGGTGCGTTCCGTCGAAGAGGCGATCCAGAGCGGCGATCGCACTGCGGCGATGACGGCGATGAAGCGCGCCGAGCCAGAACTGATGAAGGCAGCTCAGCACAACATCATTCACCGTAACAACGCGAACCGTAAGGTCTCGCGCCTGACGCATCAGATTGCAAAACTCGGCAGGTGAGCCGGGCTCTCAAGAGCTGATAAAAGATGAAATTCGTCAAAGGCCCGGTTTACCGGGTCTTTTCTTTTTTGCGCTGCGCTCTTTGACCGTCGCGATTGCTGACCGGGCGGCGCATTTCGTGGTTGAGTGCCGCAATTCCTTGCCGGGCTTCGCGTCATCCTGAAGGACTGCGGCATGGTGGCGTACCATTTTTTTGCGCAAGTGCGAGAACCCCCGTGCCACAGGGTTAACTGCATCGGCGCTGTACAGCGCCCTCGGGGTTACCCTGAAAAACAATCGTGAAAAACTTCGTTTCGCTAATTACTTATCCACATAGCATCGGCACTCATTTTGAAAATCGCCTTGCGAAGTGGCGAACGTGAATATTTTGCGAAAATTTTTTTGCGAGTGCGGCCTGGTTTGGCACACGCACGAATCTCCACGACGATTCAAAAACTTGGTTTCAACGTCAGCGCGTGCAGCACTGCAACACTTGCGAAGAGTCACGACGCTCCGTGGGATTCCGTGATTGTCAGAACCTCACCATCGTGTAGTTATTAAATCGCTCGCGGCGTTCAGCGGTTCTTAAGACCAGCGCGGTTTGAGAACCTTGAGCGGACGCGCAGATCGGCGGCGGTGTGCGCGTAGCGACGCTTTCCAAGCGATGCTGGGTTCGTGACTCATGGCAACATGAGAACGGCTGTTCTGTGTCCGAATTTTTCTCGAGCGCAAGATGCGCGTTGAAATGGGAAAACGGGCACCGGAGCAAAGCGAAGATTGGGAACGCAGAGCCTGCAGGCGAATTAGACGGACTGAAGTACGCGGCGTAGCGGACCCGGACATTTCGATGTGCGGCAGCTTCGGACTGAAGCCGAGACCACTGGCGACATGGCTCGCCGCGACCTGTCGCGGCGAGAGGGGGAGGTAGCATGCTTTACGGAATCAACGCGGCATTGAACCAAGTTCATTTTTCCAACTCCGTATTTGCGAACGCTGGCTACGAGCCTGTCCAGTTCCACACGCCTGCTCCGGCTAGACCGCTGAGTACGTGCTGACCTCGCGAAGGCGATTTTCCTTTCAGTGAATGATTGAGCGTCGCGGCATCTCGCCGCAAGGCCGGTCTATGCGCTGATGAGTCGTCTTTTGCTTGAGGTCACGCCGTGGGCATCACGTGCACGGCGAATTCGCAAACGGTATTCCTCTTTCAGAGAAGCTTTCGACAATGACAAACACGGAACAGGATCGCTGGTCGCGGGTAAAGGGCAGGTTGCGGTCCAGCGTCGGCGAGGATGTCTATACCAGCTGGTTTGCGCGCATGGATCTCGAAGGCGTGCAGGATGAAAGCGTGCATCTGTCGGTGCCCACGCGGTTCTTGAAGAGCTGGATCCAGGCCCATTACGCCGAGCGCGTGCTGTCGGCCTGGCAGGCCGAGATGCCGGAGGTGCACCGGATCGATCTCACGGTGCGCACGGCAATGCGCTCCGCGACTTCCGCAAAGGAGGCGACTGCCCCGGCCGAGGCGCGCCGTCCCGAGCGGACCGAGGCGCGCCCGATGCAGGAATTGCGCGCGGTTGCCACCGCGCCGGTCTCGGCCAGTCATGATGCGCTCGGCGGCTCCCCGCTCGATCCGCGCCTCACCTTTGCGAGCTTCGTCGTCGGCCGCTCCAACACGCTGGCGCATGCCGCCGCGCGTCAAGTCGCCGAAGGTCGCCGCGGCGATCCCGTGATGTTCAACCCGCTTTACATCCACGCCGGTGTCGGCCTCGGCAAGACGCATCTTCTGCAGGCCGTGACCTGGGCCGGCAATGCGGCGGGCGAGCGCAAGGTGCTCTACCTAACGGCGGAAAAATTCATGTACGGCTTCGTTGCCGCGCTGAAGACGCAGACGGCGCTGGCCTTCAAGGAAGCGCTGCGCGGCATCGACGTGCTCGTGATCGACGACCTGCAGTTCCTGCAGGGCAAGTCGACGCAGGCTGAATTCTGTCACACGCTGAACGCGCTGATCGATGCCGGCCGGCAGGTGGTGATCGCCGCCGACCGTCCGCCGTCAGATCTCGAGAGCCTCGATGATCGCGTGCGCTCTCGCCTTGCCGGCGGCCTCGTGGTGGAGATGGGCTCGCTCGGTGAGGAACTGCGGCTCGGCATCCTGAGATCGCGCGTCGCAGCCGCCCGCGCCCATCATGCGAGCTTCGACGTCCCCGATCAGGTGCTCGATTATCTCGCGCGCACCATCACCCATAACGGCCGCGACCTCGAAGGCGCGATCAACCGCCTGCTGGCGCATTCCAAGCTCAACAACCAGCCGGTGACGCTTGAGATGGCCGAGCGCGAGGTGCGCGACCTGATCCGGCCGCAGGAACCGAAGCGGATCAAGATCGAGGACATCCAGCGCGTGGTGGCGCGGCAATATAATGTCAGCCGCTCCGACCTGCTGTCCTCCCGGCGGACCGCCAATGTGGTGCGACCCCGGCAGGTTGCGATGTACCTGGCCAAGACGCTCACCCTGCGCTCACTGCCTGAAATCGGCCGGCGCTTCGGCGGCAGAGACCACACCACGGTGCTGCACGCCGTGCGCAAGATCGAGGCACTGGTCACCAAGGACACGGCGCTCTCCGAAGAGGTCGAATCGTTGAAGCGCCAGCTGCAGGAATGATCCCGCGCTATGCCCTCCCCGCGATGGCCGGGGAGGGTCGCAAATCCGCTGTAAAACGCGGAAAACTGCACGTCTTTCCCTTGAACTTGCGGCACTTCCGCGCCACCTTGCGGTCCCCCCGCGGGTTTGGTCAAATCTGCCATTGACCTTGCTTTTCGGGGTCTTCCTACGCCGCGGCGCGCCTGCCGGCCGCCCGGCTTTTCCATCTCAGGGATCGGGCGGATATTGCTATGAAGGTTACCGTCGAGCGTGCGCAGCTCCTGAAATCGCTGGGCCACGTGCATCGCGTGGTCGAACGCCGCAACACCATCCCGATCCTCGGCAACGTGCTGGTGCGTGCCGAGAATGCAAAATTGTCGCTGAAGGCGACCGACCTCGACCTCGAGGTAACGGAGACGCTGGCGGCGGAAAGCGGAACCGCCGGCTCCACCACGGTGCCGGCGCACATGTTCTACGACATCGTGCGCAAACTGCCTGACGGCTCGCAGATCGTGATCGAAGGCGACGGCGACCGCTCGGTGCTGGCGATCCGCGCCGGCCGCTCGCGATTTACGCTGCAGACGCTGCCCGAGAGCGATTTCCCGGATCTGGCGGCAAGCGACATGTCGCATTCGTTCACGCTTCCCGCCGCCGACCTCAAGCGGCTGATCGACCGCTCGCAGTTTGCGATCTCGACCGAAGAGACCCGTTATTATCTCAACGGCATCTATCTGCACACCGCCGGTCCCGACAAGGCCCAGACACTGCGTGGCGTCGCCACCGACGGCCACCGCCTGGCGCAGATCGATCTCGCCCTGCCGAAGGGCGCCATCGGCATGCCCGGCGTGATCGTGCCTCGCAAGACGGTCGGCGAGGTTCAGCGGCTGATCGAGGACACCGAAGCCGAGGTCGGCATCGAGCTGTCGCAGGGCAAGATTCGCTTCACCATCGGCAATGTGGTGCTGACCTCGAAACTGATCGACGGAACGTTCCCGGATTACGGCCGGGTCATCCCGCAGAACAACGACAAGGAACTCGTGGTCGACAAGAAGGATTTCGAGGCCGCGGTCGACCGCGTCTCCACCATTTCGAGCGAGCGCGGGCGCGCCGTGAAGCTGGCGCTTTCCGCCGGCAAGCTGGTGCTCTCCGTCACCAATCCGGATTCCGGTTCCGCCACCGAAGAGCTCGAAGTCGAGTACGCCTCCGACCCGCTCGATATCGGCTTCAACTCACGCTACCTGCTCGATATCGCAGCTCAGATCGAGGGCGAGGTTGCCGTGCTGAAGCTCGCCGACCCCGGCTCGCCGACGCTGGTGCAGGACCGCGACAACAAAAGCGCGCTCTACGTGCTGATGCCGATGCGGGTGTAACTCGTATCGCACCTGCACGTTAGATCGCGTCATGGCCGGGCCTGTCCCGGCCATCCACGTCTTGCAGGCCAGAAGACGTGGATGCCCGGCACAGAGCCAGGCATGACGGATGATAGATTGAGCCATGACCCCCTCCCGCATCCATCGCCTGTCGCTGACGCATTTCCGCAATTACCGCGCGGCGACGGTTAGTGCGCGCGGCGACGTCGTAGCGCTCGTCGGGCCGAACGGAGCGGGCAAGACCAATTGCCTGGAGGCGATTTCGTTTCTGTCGCCCGGCCGCGGGTTGCGGCGCGCAAGGATGGAGGATGTCGCCGACAACCAGGGCGACGGTTCCTGGGCGGTGTCCGCCGAAATCGAGGGCGCGCTGGGTCTGGCCACGCTCGGCACCGGCATCGATCCGCCGCAGGGCGAGGCGAACGGCGCGAGCCGCCGCTGCCGCATCGACCGCGAGCCGGTCGGCTCGGCAACCGCATTCGGCGACCATCTGCGCATGGTGTGGCTGACACCGGCGATGGACGGGCTGTTCCTGGGTGCCGCATCCGAGCGGCGGCGCTTCTTCGACCGGCTGGTGCTCGCGATCGACAGCGAGCACTCCGGCCGCGTGTCGGCGCTGGAGCGTTCGCTGCGCTCGCGCAATCGCCTGCTGGAAGTCCGCAACTATGACGACCACTGGTGCGACGCCATAGAGCGCGAGACGGCGGAGCTTGCGGTTGCCGTTGCCGCAACCCGCAGCCAGACCCTGACCAAACTCGCAGACATGTTGCGAACGCGCGGCGCGGCCTCGCCCTTCCCGTCCGCGGAGATCGCGCTCGACGGCTGGATGGAGAACGCGCTCGTCTCCGAAACCGCCATCTCCGTGGAGGATCGCTACCGGGAGATCCTGCGCGCCAGCCGCCCGCGCGACGCGGCCGCAGGGCGTACGCTGGACGGCCCGCATCTCACCGATCTTCAGGTGATCTACGCGCCGAAAAACATGCCGGCGCGCGATGCCTCGACCGGCGAGCAAAAGGCGCTCCTGATCGGTCTCGTGCTGGCGCATGCCAGCCTCGTCGCCGAGATGACCGGCATCGTGCCGCTGCTCCTGCTCGACGAAGTCGTCGCGCATCTCGATCCGAACCGGCGCAAAGCGCTGTTCGAGGAGTTGGCAAAACTCGGCGGACAGGTCTGGATGACCGGCGCCGATCCCGCGGCGTTTGCCGAGATCGACGAGGTCTTCGAGGTCGAGTCCGGGAAAATCACGCGACGCGGCTGAAGGCTATTTGCGGCCGTTCGCCGGCGGCGACAGCACGTGGTCGATGATCGCGTCGATCAGGAATTCCGATCCCTTCTCGGTAAGATGCGCCTGATCGCTGATGATGATGTCGGCAGCGCTGTCGCCGAGGCGGATCAGGCAGCCCTCGGCGTTGCACATGCGCTCGCGCGACGAGATGAATTCGGCGCCCAATGGAACCAGCTTTTCGCGCATCAGGCTGTCGTACCGGGTGTCCGACTTTGCTACGCCGGAAAGGCGCGGCGGTACCAGCGTCTGATGCAGCATATAGTAGCGCAGGACTTCATTTGGCACGCCGCGCTGCCAGAACGGCAACGGACCGAGGACGACGACTCGGGCTTGCGTTTGCTGCTTCAGCGCCCTGACGGTCTCGGCAACGTTGTCGAGATGCTTTTCCCAGGTCCCATGCAATAGAACGATGTCCGGCTGCAGCTCGCGCGCCAATGCCAGCACCTTGTCATTCATGGCGCGGCAATTCGGGTTGCCCGGGATGTCGGCTTTCAGTGCCGGTATGCAGGAGCTGGAGGTGAACTGCGCGATGCCGAAATGTCGTGTCTGCTGCGCGTTGCGCAGCCCCGGAATCAGCGCACCGGCGGTGGAATCGCCCCACACCATCACGAGCGGTCGCCGGTCGCGGTCGGCGCAATCGGCGGCAAAGCTGGTCTCGATGGAAATATCGAGCATGCATTCATGAACGCGCCAGCGCTGCGTCTGCGTCGGCACGTTGGCCATGGCGCGGATTTCCGTCGGCAGGCGGAAATCGAAGCCGCGCCCCCAGAGCACGACGCCACCGGCCGCACCGATCAGCAGCATGCCGACGCACAGGCCAGCCACCCTGCGCGGGCTGGGCCGGCCAAAACGGATCGGCATTTCGATGAAGCGATAGGTCGCCCATGCGAGCAGCACGCTTGCAATCAGGACCAGCTCCCGCTCGAGCAAGGTCAGCGGAGCGAACTTGATGGTCGCGCCGAAGACTAATAGAGGCCAATGCCAGAGATAAAGCGGATAACTGATCAGGCCGATCCAGACCAGCGGCGGGCTTGCAAGCACACCCCGGCAAATCCAGGCCCCGGGCGCCGATACCAAGAGTGCCGTGCCCGCAACCGGCAGGATAGCCCACCAGCCCGGAAAGGCGCTATGACCACTCAGGACAGCGGCCGCCACAGCGATCATCGCGACGCCGGTCCATGCCCTGATGTTGCTGGCCTGACTGCTTTGGTTGACGCGATCCCAGCTGCAGGCGAGCACGGCGCCAACCAGCAACTCGAAAGCGCGGGTGAACGGCAGAAAGAACGCTGCCGCCGGGTGCGATCCGATCAGCGCCACGTTGAGGATGAATGAAGCGATGCCAAGCGT
>JAEZEU010000591.1 GCA_023432885.1 Pseudomonadota bacterium
TTATGCGGCCCTCATGTTCTTGCGGTTCATCGAGGCGATATCGACCTTCTCGGGGTTCTGAGCTTCATGCGGATGCTCGGGGCCCGCATAGACGCGCAGATTGCCCATCTGCGTGCGGCCGAGCGGACCGCGCGGGATCATGCGCTCGATCGCCTTCTCCACCACGCGCTCGGGGAAGCGGCCCTCGAGGATCTGCTTGGCGGAGCGCTCCTTGATGCCGCCGATGAAGCCGGTGTGCTTGTAGTACACCTTCTGGTCGCGCTTGCGGCCGGTGAGCACGACATGCGCAGCGTTGACGATGATGACATTGTCGCCGCAATCGACATGCGGCGTGTAGGTCGGAAGATGCTTGCCGCGCAGGCGCATGGCGACGAGCGTGGCGAGGCGGCCGACGACCAGACCCTTGGCGTCGATCACGACCCACTTCTTCTGCACCTCGGCGGGCTTTGCCGAAAAGGTTTTCATGGTGAGGATTCCGCGAAAATGGAAATCGGCGCCCCCGGGCGCCGAACTGGGGCGTTTGTAGAGAAGCCACGGGCAACCGTCAACGCTGCCCGACCGAAATAAGATAAGTCAAAACAAGCAGTTATAAATATGGTATAATAATACCTGTAAAAACACTATTTAACTGGAATGGAATAGGTCGCCGTGACATGAGCGATCGGATCGGGAGAATTCCCGGACAGCAGCGTCACTTCGCCGACCGCAAGCCGTTTGCCGAGCTTCAGCAGTCTGGCTTGCGCCAGCACGTCCTGCCCCGGCGCGCCCTTGCGCAGGAAATTGATGTTCAGGCTGGTGGTGACTGCGAGCCCGACCGGGCCGATCGCGGAGAGCAGCACCACATACATCGCGCAATCCGCCAGCGCCATCAGCGTCGGGCCCGACACCGTGCCGCCAGGCCGCAGCATACGTTCGTTGAAGGGCTCGCGCACCAGACAGGTCTCGCCGTCGGCGTGCTCGATCTTCACGGTTGTGCCGGCACCGAAGAACTGAGGGAATTCCCGCCGCAGGAACTCCTCGAGCTCCGCCACGCTCATTTTCGCAACTGCCATGCGCTCCCGGATCGGCTCCCTGCCCTCGCTTCACCGGGTCTCTTACATTAAGTTGACGTCTGCTCAAGCCGGAAGAATTGCAATGCCCCAGACCGCCCGCGCCAGCCAGCCAGAGCCGCCGATCATGCTCCGCGAGAACGTCGGCAGCATCGCCGTGCTCACGCTCAACCGTCCCGCAGCGCGCAACAGCCTGTCGGAAGCCTTGATCGGAGAGCTGCACGCCGCACTGGACGACATCCGCGACGACAAGAACGTGCGCGGCGTGGTTCTCGCGGCCATTGGCCCTGCATTCTCCGCCGGCCACGACATGAAGGAATTGACGGCGCGGCGCAGCGATCCGGATCGCGGACGCGCGTATTTCGCGAAGATCATGAACGCCTGCAGCGCAATGATGCAGGCAATCGTGCATCTGCCGAAACCCGTGGTCGCCTCGGTGCAGGGCATTGCGACGGCAGCCGGCTGTCAGCTCGTCGCCAGTTGCGACCTTGCGGTCGCATCGGAAGCTGCAAGCTTTGCCACGCCCGGCGTCGACATCGGCCTGTTCTGCTCGACGCCGATGGTCGCCTTGTCGCGCAACGTGCCGCGCAAGCAGGCGATGGAAATGCTGCTCACCGGCGAGCCCGTGGCGGCGGCGACCGCGCAGGCCATCGGCCTCGTCAATCGCGTCGTGCCTGCGGGCACCGAACGCGAAGCCGCGATTGCGCTGGCGCAGAAGGTCGCGCTGAAATCGGCCTACACCGTCAAGCTCGGCAAGGAAGCATTCTACCGCCAGGCCGAGATGGGCCTTGCCGAGGCCTACCGCTACGCCGCCGAGGTGATGACCGAGAACATGATGGCGCGCGACGCCGAGGAAGGCATCGGCGCCTTCATCGAGAAACGCGATCCGAAATGGCAGGATCGCTAAAATATCCTCATGGTGAGGAGCGCGAAGCGCGTCCCTTTCATGAGACCACAAACGGGCCTTCATCCTTCGGTGCGTCGCTTTGCGGCCCCTCAGGATGAGGATCTGGGAAAGATGAAATGAACCACGACCAATACGACGACAACTACATCCGCGGCATCCTGCACAGCGTAAAATCCATCGCGATGGTCGGCGCCTCGCCGGTCAATGTGCGGCCGAGCTATTTTGCGTTCAAATACCTGGCGCAGCGCGGCTATGACATGATCCCGGTCAATCCCGGCCAAGTCGGCAAGGAACTGTTGGGAAAACCCTTTGTCGGCTCGCTCGCCGAGATCGGCCGCCCCGTCGACATGATCGACATCTTCCGCAATTCGAGTCACATCATGCCCATCGTCGAGCAAGCGCTCCAACTGCCGACGCTGCCGAAGGTGATCTGGATGCAGCTCGGCGCGCGTGACGATGCGGCTGCGGCGAAAGCGGAGGCCGCGGGAATCAAGGTGGTCATGAACCGCTGCCCCAAGATCGAATATGGCAGGCTGTCGTCGGAGATCGCCTGGATGGGCGTCAACTCGCGCACGCTGAGCTCCAAGCGTGCGCCGATTCCGGTGCAGGGCATGCGGCTGTCGCTCAACCGCGTCAGCGTCGGCGGCGGCTCGACCTCGGCCTCCGACCGCGTTGCCAAAAGCAAGGCCGAACTCGACTGACGCGCCACCGCGAGAACGATCATCCTCGTCATACGGCTCGGCAAAGGACGTGCATTCCAAACCGGGATTGCCGGCGTCGATCTGCCTTGACGCCAGCCGCATCCGCCATCAGCATGCCGCGCAATTTCAACCAGCTAACCTAACCGCAGGAAACATAATGACTGATCGTGAGCCGGGATTTTCAACGCTTGCCGTACATGCGGGCGCGCAACCCGATCCCACTACCGGCGCGCGGGCGACGCCGATCTATCAGACTACATCCTTCGTCTTCAACGACGCCGACCATGCCGCCTCGCTGTTCGGGCTGCAGTCGTTCGGCAACATCTATACCCGCATCGGCAACCCCACCAACGCCGTGCTGGAGGAGCGCGTAGCTGCGCTCGAGGGCGGCACCGCGGCGCTCGCAGTCGCCTCCGGCCACGCCGCGCAGGTGGTGGCGCTGCAACAGCTCCTGATGCCGGGCGACGAGTTCATCGCCGCGCGAAAGCTCTATGGCGGCTCGATCAACCAGTTCACCCACGCCTTCAAGAGCTTTGGCTGGAACGTGGTGTGGGCGGATACCGATGATATCGGCAGCTTCGAGCGCGCGGTGACGCCGCGCACCAAGGCGATCTTCGTCGAGTCCATCGCCAATCCCGGCGGCACCATCACCGACATCGAGGCGATAGCGGGGGTGGCGCGCAAGGCCGGCGTGCCCCTGATCGTCGACAACACGCTGGCAACGCCGTACCTCATTCGCCCGATCGATCACGGCGCCGACATCGTCCTGCATTCGGCGACCAAATTTCTCGGCGGCCACGGCAACTCGATCGCCGGCATCATCGTCGATGCTGGCACCTTCGACTGGTCGAAGGGCGGCAAATATCCGATGCTGAGCGAGCCGCGTCCGGAATATCACGGCATCAAGATCCAGGAGACGTTTGGCAACTTTGCTTTCGCGATCGCCTGCCGCGTGCTCGGCCTGCGTGACCTCGGGCCGGCGCTGTCGCCGTTCAACGCCTTCATGATTCTCACGGGGATCGAGACCCTGCCCCTGCGCATGCAGAAGCATTGCGACAACGCCAGGGCTGTCGCCGAATTCCTCTCGAAGCATCCGGCGGTCGCCTCGGTGAGCTATGCGGGGTTGGCGGGCGACAAGTACAACCAGCTGGCGCGCAAATATGCGCCGAAGGGCGCGGGGGCTGTATTCACCTTCAGCCTGAAGGGCGGCTATGCGGCCGGCGTCAACCTGGTGTCGAACCTGAAGCTGTTCTCGCACCTGGCCAATGTCGGCGATACCCGCTCGCTGGTGATCCACCCGGCCTCCACTACCCACAGCCAGCTCGACGACGCCGCCAAGATCCGCTCCGGCGCCGGTCCCGACGTGGTGCGGCTGTCGATCGGCATCGAGGACAAGGAAGATCTGATCGCTGATCTGGAGCAGGCATTGGCTTCATAGGCCACTCACTGCGTCGTTCCGGGGCTATGCGCAGCATCGAACCCGGAACGACGGCGAACTGTAAACGCCCGTTAACCCCTTGCGCTGCGAAAACTGGCATTCTGTGCTTCCCTGGATTCGGAGCCCATCATGCTGCGCTGGACGTTGTTCTTGGTGGCTGGCGTATTCGTCACAGGCACCGCTGCGGAAGCGGCCGACAGCGCCGTGCCCGCCAAGCCGAAGAGCCGCGCCTACAGCGCCGCGCGCCAGTTGCCGCCGGGCCTGCCGCGCCCCGGTTACCGCTACCGCACGACGATAGCGCCGGCGACGCCGTATCGTGATCCCGTCGTTGTCGAGACCGATGAGGCTCTTCTCATTACCCCGGCCTATGGCCCGGGCGGCTATCTCGCCAATCTGCCGGGCACGCCGCTCCTGCCGGGATCGACAACCATTCCCGGCTATTACGGCCGGCCCTTCGACTACGACTATCAGGGCCCGTATTACGGCGGCCCCTATGTGAGCTACTACTGGCGGCTGCCCTACGCCTGCGGCGTCTACGGCTATTGCTAACCGGCCACCGGAGCGAGCTTTTCCGACAAGGCCGTCACGCGCCGCGG
This sequence comes from Pseudomonadota bacterium, assembly GCA_023432885.1. Classification (GTDB taxonomy): domain Bacteria; phylum Pseudomonadota; class Alphaproteobacteria; order Rhizobiales; family Xanthobacteraceae; genus Bradyrhizobium. Next base: position 4,692 of record JAEZEU010000591.1, read on the forward strand.
CGACAGCCGCTCGACGTTGACGACTGCGATGGTCAGCACGACCATCGCCATCGCCTGATGCGCGAGCGCCAGATCGATCGGCACTTGGTTGAGCAGCGTGAGGATGCCGAGCACCGCCTGCAGCAGCACGGTCACAACCAGCCACCAGGCACCGGCGACAACCGCGCGCGCCGCCCGCGCCCGCGTCGCATCGATGGCGTGCCATATCGCCACCGCCAGCAAGAGATATGCCGTCATGCGATGCTCGAACTGCACCGTCAGCACATTGTCGAACAGGTTGCGCCACCAGGGCTCTTCGAAGAACAGCCGTCCGGCCGACGGGATGAACGCGCCGTCGATCGTCGGCCACGTGTTGTAGGCGCGTCCTGCGCGCAGGCCCGCAACCAGCGCGCCGAAATAAATCTGCAGGAAGGTCAGCCCGAGCAGAATCTGGCTGAACAGTTTCAGCCGCGGCGGCGCCGATAGCACCGGACGCGTACGCATTCGCCGCACCGTCCAGACGATGACGGCAAAGATGACCACCGCCAGCATCAGGTGGGCCGCGAGGCGATATTGCGACACCTCCGTCCGGTGCGTGAGTCCCGAGGCCACCATCCACCAGCCGACCGCCCCCTGCAGCCCGCCGAGAGCGAAAATCCCCCACAGCCGCCGCTTCAAGTCAGCGCCCAAGGCGCCGCGCCAGAGGAAGTAGAGGAACGGCAAGAGGAAGGCGACGCCGATGAACCGTCCGAGCAGACGGTGGCTCCACTCCCACCAGAAGATGGTCTTGAACTCGGCCAGCGTCATGCCGGCATTGAGCTCGCGATATTGCGGGATTTTCCTGTAGCCCTCGAAGGCCTCATGCCACTGCGCCTCGGTCAGCGGCGGGAGCGTGCCCGTCACCGGCTTCCATTCCACGATCGACAGTCCCGATTCCGTGAGCCGCGTCGCGCCGCCGACCAGCACCATCAGCGCGATCAGCGCGGCGACGGCAATCAGCCACCAACGCACGGCGGTATTTCGGGAGGTCTGGGTGACGGAAAGCTCTTGCATGACAGGCGCTTGTTTGGTTCGGTGCGCCCCTTATAGTCCGCCCCACCTCGTGCGCAAGTCGCGCTTTCGCAAGCGAAAATAGCAAGTTCCCCATGACCATCCGTACCCGAAAATTCATTGGCGCCATCGCGCTGATTCTGCTCGCGGTGGTGTGGTCGCTGCTTGGCATGGCTCTGGCGCAGATGCCGGTGATCGCCAACTCCGGCTGGCTGCAGGGGGTTTATTATGTCGTGGTCGGGATCGGCTGGGTGCTGCCTGCGATGCCGATCGTCAGCTGGATGCTACGGCCTGACGCCTGAGCGGACTGTTCCGCGCCGCCGCCACCGGTGCAAACGCGATGCCCGACAACAGCACATTCATCATCCGGATCGAGCCCACGCGCCCGTCCCATGCAATGCGCGGCAGCGCGTGGGGATTGGTGCGGCCGAGCGGCTCCACCACGCCTCCGACGGTCGAGGCCGCGGCGGCAAAACCTGCCTCCTGCGTCATCACCACATGCTGCCTCCGCCAGGCGCCGCGGTCGCCGAACGGATAGGCAAAATGCCTGATGTCGCGGTGGAACGCTGACTGCGCCACTGCCTTGCCCATCGTGATCTCTCGCTGCGCATCGGCATCGCGCAGGCTCGACAGCGCCGGATAGTTCACCGTCGCGCTGCCGATGGTGGCGTTCGGATCAGCGGCGATCTGGGCCAGATCATCCCAGTTCATCCATGCGTTGCGCGACAACGTCGCGATGTCGGTCGAATAGCGCGTGCAGAGATCCCTGACGGCAAAGCTGCGGTCGGCCGGCGACAGCGCGCGCAGCCATTCGGAAAGGTACTCGAACAGCTCATACTTTGCCTGCGTCTTGTAGATCATGAAGTGCCGCTCCTTGCGGTCCATCACGAGGCTGATGCGGCTTTCGCGTGCGATCATCTCCTCCAGCGCCAGCCACCAGGCTTCGCCTAGCCCATCCGGAAATGCGGTCGGCACATACAGCGCAAACGGAACATCATGCTTCTGCAGGACCGGGTGGGCATACGCGGCGAAATCCTTGTAGCCGCCATCGAAGGTCAACGCGACAAAGCGCGTGCGGGTTGGCGGCGACACCGCGCGACGGCACACCTCGTCCATCGAGACGATGTCGTATTTCCATCGTCTCAATGCGCGGATGGTACGATCGAGGAACCGCGGCGTGATCTCATGTGGCTTGTGGGGCTGGAACAAGCCCATCCGGCGCGGACGGACATGCTGAAACCGCAGCACCACGCCGGCCCCCCCGGTCTGGCGCTGTTTGAGCCTCGCATAGAAGCTGAAATAGGCGAGCTCCATCTTTGCCCGCCTGATGAACCAGTCTTCCGACGTCACGCTGCCATCCCGGAACCCGCCCCTCGGCCGGGGGCATTGTTATTACCCTTTGTTGACATTTCCCTGCGAAGGTCGCCAGGGGCGTCAATTGTAAACAATTTCTGACAGGTGTGCTGATGACCATGGCCGCGGCGATCGACAGCCGGAGCGCGCAAGCCGGCCACCGGTCCAGCGCCAGCCGCATTGCGGCGATCGAAATCCTCTCCGACCTCGGCAAGGCCGAGACCGTCTGGCGCGAGCTGGAAAGCCGCCACATCTCGCAAACCCCTTACCAGCGTTTCGACTTTCTCGCCGCCTGGCAGCATCAGGTCGGCGAGCGCGAAGGATGTGCGCCCTTCATCGTGGTCGCCAGCGATGCCGAGCGCCGGCCGCTGGCGCTGATGCCCCTCGCCAGCCACCGAACCTGCGGCGTCACGCTCGCCAGCTTCATGGGCGGCAAGCACGCGACGTTCAACATGGCGTTATGGGATCGCGACTTCGCCGCCAGCGCCACCGAGGCCGAAATTGCAGCGCTGATGGCAGGCATCGCGGAACATTCCGATGTCGACGTGCTGGCGCTGCAGCAGCAGCCAAAGAGCTGGCGCGACCTGCCAAATCCGCTTGCTCTGTTGCCGCATCAGCCCTCCGCCAACGACTGCCCACTGCTCGTCATGGAACCCGGCGCAGAGCCGTCGTCGCGGCTGTCGAATTCGTTCCGGCGGCGGCTGAAGGGCAAGGAGCGCAAGCTACAGCCTGCGCCCCGCTACTACATCGCCACCGAAGATGCCGACATCACCCGCCTGCTCGACTGGTTCTTCCAGGTCAAGCCGCTGCGGATGGCGGAGCAGAAACTGCCGAACGTGTTTGCCGACCCGGGCATCGAGGATTTCCTCCGCGCCGCCTGCCTTGCCCGTCTGGAGAGCGGCAGCCGCGCCATCGACATCCATGCGCTGGAATGCGACGCCGAAGTGATCGCAATCTTCGCCGGCGTATCCGACGGCCATCGCTTCTCCATGATGTTCAACACCTACACCATGTCGGGCAATGCCAAATACAGCCCCGGCCTGATCCTGATGCGCGACATCATCGATCACTATGCTGCGCTCGGCTACCGCGCGCTCGACCTCGGCATCGGCTCCGACGACTACAAGCGCCTGTTCTGCAAGGACGACGAGGCGATCTTCGACAGCTTCATCCCGCTCACCTCTCGCGGCAGCATGGCCGCCGCCGCGATGAGCGGACTCAACCGTGCCAAGCGGATGGTGAAGCACAATCCGGCGCTGTTCGAGATGGCGCAAAAGTTGCGCGGCGCGCTGCGGTAGAGCATCCTCGACGCAACTGCCGTTCCCGACCTCACCTGCGCGAGTACCTGGACAGGCCGCTCCAAGAGCAGAATTTCGCGATGCGAACGCGCTCTCGGGCAGAACCATGATCCGGAGGCCCGGCACAAAGCTCTGCAGGAGAACGACAGACTTGCGATCAGGCCGCCACCACGCCTGGTTCCACCTCGGCATTCTCCGAAGGCTGGCAGGCCTTGCTCAGCATCGTCACATCTTCGAAGCCGGCGATCTTCAGCTCGGCGCACATCTGGATGCGTGCGTCCTTCTCCATGGCGGCGTCGGGCACCACCACCGCGCGGGCACTTGCGGTGAGCAGTTCCGCCGGCAGGTCGGAAGCGGTGCCGGCATCGAGCAGGACGTGATCGTAGACCCGCAGCAGCGCATCAATGGCGAGGCCAAGGCGCGGCGATTGCAGGATCGCGCGATCGAAGCCGGGCCGGCCCGCGCCGACGAGCTGGACGCGCGAGAACCTGTCCTTGGTGATTACCTGCGTGAACGAGGCCTCGCCCAGCATCAGCTCGGCCAGCCCCGGCGCATTGGCGTCGACCGAGACCGCCGCAATCGTCGGCGTGGACGCCGCGAGATCGACAACGACCACCCTGGCATCGCGTGCCATCAGGCGTGCCAGCGTCAACGCAGTCAATGTAATGCCCTCGCCCGCGGCGGTGCCGAGGATGGTGACCTTGCGCGCCGCCTCGCCCGCGTTGCATAGATCGCGCGCCAGCTGCTCGACCTCATCGAGCGGCAACGGCGCCTCAGCGGGCGCGATAGTGACTTCGCTGAAATCCGGTTCGGCGGCGACAGGCATCGGCTCGGTCTTTTGTGCCACCGGTTCCGGGGGCGGGTCCTGGACGCCCGCTTGAGCCGAAGCGAGCGGCTGTGCGGGCGCCTCGGTGAAGACAGGCTCCGCTACCGGGGCTTCTGCGACGGCCGGCATCGCCCCGAAGGCGCGCGGTGCGGTCATCCGCAGCAATTCGCCGGTCACGATCAGACCGCTCATCAACAGCAGCGTCGCCAGCGTCGCGATCAGCACGATCGGCAGCTTCTTCGGATAGGCCGGGATGTTGGAGACGGTGGCGCGCGAGATGATACGGCCATCGGAAGGACCGGAATCGATGTTCTCTCGCGCGGCGGCCTCGCGATACTTCGCCAGATACGACTCGAGCAGGTCGCGCTGCGCCTTGGCCTCGCGCTCCAGCGCGCGCAGCTGCACGTCCTGGCTGTTGGTCGACGTCGCCTGCTTCTTCAATTGGTCGAGGCTCGCAATCATGCTGTCGACCCGCCCCCCGGCGATGCGTGCGTCATTCTCGAGCGAGCGCGACACCTTGCTCGCCTCGTCGCGCAATTGCCGGTCGTAATCGGCGATCTGGGCTTTCAGTTCCTTGATCCGGGGATGGCCGTCGAGCAGGGTCGAGGACTGCTCGGCAAGCTGCGCGCGCAACGTGGCGCGCTGCTCGGAGAGCCGGCGGATGAGCTCGGAATTCAGCACCTCGGACGCCTCGATCGGCTTGCCGCCCTGCAGCATCTCGCGGATCAGCCGCGCCCTCGTCTCGGCATCGGACTTCAGCGCCCGGGCATTGTTCAACTGCGTGTTGATCTCGCCCATCTGCTGGTTCGACAGCGTGGTGTTGTTGGTGCCGACGAACAGGCTCGACTTGGCGCGGAAATCCTCGACGTTCGACTCGGCCTGGGACACCTTATTGCGCAGATTGTCGATTTCGCCGAGCAGCCACTGACTGGCCGATCTCGCCTGCTGCTGCCGCGCCGCCTGCTGGAACACCAGATAGCCTTCGGCGATGGAGTTGGCGACCTTCGCGGCAAGCTCCGGATCGCGCGACTGGAATTCGATGACGATGACGCGCGACTTGTCGACCGCGTAAGCGGTCAGGCGCTCATAATAAGCGTCGAGCACCCGCTCCTCCGGCGTCATCGCGAAGGGATCTCGGCCGATGCCGACCATGGCGAGGAGAGATTTCAGCGGCGAAACGCCGGTCAGGACCGGATCGAACTCCGGCCGTTCGGCAAGCTTGTTCTGCGCGATGACCTTGCGGGCCAGCTCGCGCGAGAGCACCAGCTGCACCTGGCTCGTCACCGCCTCTGCATCGAGCGCCGAGCGTTCTTCGGCGCGGTCGGCATTGGGACGCAGGAACACGTTCTCGCGCCCGTCAATGAGAATGCGGGCTTCGGACTTGTAGCGCGGGGTGACGAGATTGACGGCTATCAAGGATAGCACCAGCGCCAGCGCGGTCGGCACGACGATCCAGCCGCGCTTTCGCACCAGCGCCTGGCCGAGCGCACGCAGATCGAGATCGTCGGCATCAGCGACGGCAACCGGAGCGGGCTTGTGGGCGATGGCAGGTGCAGGCGCAGGCGCATTGGATGCAGATCTGGGCATTACCCGCTGCACCGCCGCCTTCGCCCTTTCGGCACGCCAGAACGCCAAACGCATCACACTCTCCAGCAGACGCCACGACTCTACGTGAACGCGCCGATTACACTCAATTAAGGTTGAGGCCGGGTTAATCCGGGCCAGATGGGCGATAGAGTCGCGGGCCCCTCGGGCGTGACGGTCATCCTTTGTTAACCATGAAAGCCCTTAATCGGCCTCACAGTTTTAGTCGGGATTCTCGGGATGCGAGGTGCTCGCGCCGCCATTGTGGGTTTGTTGTCTGCGCTTGCACTGTCGGGCTGCATGGGGAGAACCGCGCCGGTCGCGGTCGCTCCGCAAAACAGCCTGGATGCGATGGCATATGGAAGTTCCACCAACGCCCCTGCTCCCGTCCTGCCGGCCGCCTATGCCGCGCCGGCACCCGTCCGTTACGACCAGCCTTATCGTCTGGACGCCGGCGACAGGCTGCGCGTCGTGGTCTACGGCCAGGAAGGCCTCACCAACACCTATTCGATCAGCGCCGG
>JAEZEU010000592.1 GCA_023432885.1 Pseudomonadota bacterium
CCTCGATATAGGTGAGCGTCGCATTCATGCAGGTTCCCTCTGCGCAAGCCGGCCAAGTGGCTAACGCGGAGGATTCGCAGGAGACTCTCGATCGCATTGCAACGCAGCAATTCCGCAAGCGCAATGCGGCCTAAGCTTTAGCCCAAGTGTTTCCGGCAGCCTGTGCGTTCCAGCGCCGGCTCCAGCGCCACCCGATCCGCCGCATCGAGGCCGGCAAACTTCTCACGAAGCTGCTGCAGGCATTTGACCTGATACTTGAATGGCGCCAGTGCGTAACGCAGACCCCAAACGTTGATCTCCAGCCGTTCCAGACCCTTGGCGAAAGCCTCTTCATTGGCGACGAGGAACGGCAGATAGAGGTCGCCGGCAAACTTCAAGAGCGCCTCCGCCATGCCGCCGAGCGCCTGTTCGCGCGGATACCATTGGCCCTCGACACCGGACGCATCGTCGAGCCGCCGTACCCAGTGATCGGTGAAGGGCGCGAGCCTGCGCATGATCCGCATCGGGGTCGGATCCGTCGCCATCTCGCTGAGCTGGCCGAACCAGGCAAAATCCGCCAGTGAGGGCCGGCTGCCGAATAGATACCTGGTCATGCCGACATGCGGCTCGAAGGCGAGAAGAATGCGGCGGTAGCTTTCCTCCAGCAGCGGCTTGTTTTCTTCCGTCGCGCCAAGGATGACCATGCGCGAAATCTGCCGTTGCCTGAATTCCTCGATCTCCTGCGCGCTGCCGGTTTCCGCTTCCGAGGTCGACCACTCCTCGCCCGCCCAGCGCGAGACATAGGCCTGGTCCTCAGGGTCCCACCAGCGATACAGGAACAGCGGCTTCACTGCCCACTCGTCGGCGAGGTCCTCCAGGAGGTCGCAGACAAAGGCGACGGCCTTGTCTTCGGGAATAACCGAGCGCCCATGATGGCGCGCCTCCAGATCATAAGCCAGCGCCGTGGTCTCACCGCGATAGGTGCCATCGGGGTACTGCAGCACCGGGATCAGCATCGGTCGCAGATGCGAGGTGGCCGCGCGCAGCGCCTTGGTCATGATCACCCAGTCGAAGGGAATGCGGCGATAGCGCATCAAGGCGCGCAGCTTGATCGCATAGGGTGAAGCCGTCGATCCGATCAGCCTGTAACGTCCTTCGGTCATGTCTCCTCCTGATTCTTCATCTACTTTCGCAGCCAGACCAAAAACTGCAACCGCCATGCTCTGACCGCATTTGTTCCGCCACGGCAGACCGGCTAGCCTTGGCGCAACAATGGGGAAACGCCGGTTGATCGCCTCGCTGCCCAATTCCGTCCTCGACTACGACGCCATCATCATCGGCGCGGGTCTCTCCGGCATGTACCAGCTCTACCGTCTGCGCGAGCTCGGCTTGCGCGTCCGCGTGTTCGAGACCGGCACCGATGTCGGCGGCACCTGGTACTGGAATCGCTATCCCGGTGCGCGCTTCGATTCCGAAAGCTATTCCTACGGGTTCTCCTTCTCGAAGGAATTGCTGGAGGAATGGGAGTGGTCCGAGCATTTTGCCGGACAGCCCGAGACCTTGCGCTATTGCAGGCATGTCGCCGACAAGTTTGACCTCAGGCGCGACATCCAGTTCAGCAGCCGGGTCACCGCGGCGACCTACCAGGATGACGCACGCAGCTGGCGCATCAGGCTCGAAGACGGCACCGAGCACAGCTGCCGCTTCCTCGTCACCGCCATCGGCCCGCTCTCGACGCCCACCCTGCCCCGCATCGAAGGCCGCGAGTCGTTCAAAGGCGAAGCGTTCCATACCGCGCGCTGGCCGAAGCAGCCGGTCGATTTCGCCGGCAAGCGCGTCGCCGTGATCGGCACCGGCGCCACAGGGGTGCAGACGATCCAGACCATCGCCTCCGAAGTGGGTCATCTCACTGTATTCCAGCGCACGCCGAACTGGTGCGCGCCGCTGCACAACGGCAAGATCGACGCCGCGACGCAGGCGAAGATCAAGGCCGGCTATCCCGAGATGTTCGCCCGCTGCCAGGAGACGTTTGCCTGCTTCATCCATACGCCTGACCCGCGCGGTGCCTTCGAGGTTTCCGACGAGGAGCGCGAGGCGTTCTACGAGAAGCTCTATGGCGAGCCCGGCTTTGGCATCTGGCAAGGCAATTTCCGCGACATACTGATCGACAGGAAGGCCAACGCCACTATCAGCGACTTCGTCGCCCGCAAGATCCGCCAGCGCGTCAGGGACCCGCGGACCGCCGAAAAGCTCATCCCCAAGAACCACGGCTTCGGCACGCGCCGCCTGCCGCTCGAGACCTTCTATTACGAGGTCTACAACCGGAACAATGTCGAGCTGATCGACATCACGGAGACGCCGATCGAGCGCATCACTCCTCGTGGCATCAAGACCAGTGAGAAAGAATTCGAGTTCGACATCATCATCTACGCCACCGGTTTCGACGCCATCACCGGCAGCTTCGACAACATCGATTTCCGGGGCGCCGGCGGCGTCAGGCTCAAGGATGTCTGGAAGAGCGGCCCCGAAACCTATCTCGGCCTGATGGTGCACGGCTTTCCCAACATGATGATGATCATGGGGCCGCATACCGCGCTCGGCAACATTCCGCGCAGCGTCGAATACAGCGTCGACTGGGTCACCGGCCTGATCCGCTTCGCACGCGACCAGGGATTGACGCGCCTGGAAGCAACGCCCGAAGGCGTCAACGACTGGACCGACCACGTCAAGGCGCTTGGCGTCGGCTTGCTGTCGAACGAGGTGGACTCCTGGATGACCGGCATCAACAGGAATGTCGAGGGCAAGCAGACCCGCATCATCGCGCGCTACAGCGGCAGCGCGCCCGCCTACCGCGCGCGCTGCGATGAGGTGGCGGCGAACAAGTATAAAGAACTCTTGCTGGCGTAGGCCGGATACAAAAGTACGAAAACAACCCCATGCAAAGTAAGGTTTGAGGTGTCATGACACCTCAAACCTAGTTGACCCGCGACCTGTGTTGGACAGAGCCGCCTCCAACCGTCATTGCCGAGGAAAGCGAAGCAATCCAGCTTTGCCGCACGAAGAAAGCTGGATTGCTTCGTCGCTGCGCTCCTCGCAATGATGGAGTCGGTTACCACGCATCAATGCACGGCCGCTTGCGGTGTGTGCGCGGCTCGGGCTTCGGCACCGAGCGCAGGCCCGACATGATCCAATGCCTCGTATCCGCGGGATCGATCACCTCGTCGATCTCGAGCACGGAGGCGATCGAGACCGCCTTGCCGTTGGCATAGAGCTCGGCAACCTTGGCCTTGTAATAGTTCTCGCGCTCGACCGGGTCGGCGATCGCCTCCATCTCCTTGCGGAAGCCGAGCCGCACATAACCTTCCAGGCCCATGCCGCCGAACTCTCCGGTCGGCCAGGCCACGGTGAAGAACGAGGCATGGAAGCCGCCGCCGATCATCGACTGTGCCCCGAGCCCATAACCCTTGCGCAGGACGATACCGAACAGCGGCACGGTCAGACTCGCGCCGGTGACGAACATCCGCGCCACATGGCGCACGATCGCGGTCTTCTCCGCTTCTGGACCCACCATGAAGCCCGGCGTGTCGCACAACGACACGATCGGAATGTCGAAGGCGTCGCACAGCTGCATGAAGCGCGCTGCCTTGTCGCCGGCAGGCGCGTCGATCGCGCCGCCAAGATGTCTCGGGTTGTTCGCGATCAGCCCGAACGGCTTGCCTTCGATGCGGATAAAGGCAGTGATCATGCCGACGCCGAAATCCCGGCGGATCTCCAGCACCGATCCGTCGTCGGCGATGAGATCGATGACGGTGCGGATGTCATAGACACGCAGGCGATTTTCCGGAATTGCCCGCCGCAGCAGCCGCTGGTCGGCGGCCTTCCAGTCCTTCACCGCGCCCTGAAAATACGAGAGATATTTCTGCGCGACTGAGGTCGCCTCCTCCTCGTCCTCGACCAGGATATCGATCACGCCGTTCGGCGACTGGAACGATACCGGGCCGACCTCGGCCGGATGATAGACGCCGAGCCCGCCGCCTTCGATCATGGCGGGACCGCCCATGCCGATCGAAGCATTCTTCGTCGCGATGATGACATCGCAGCAGCCGAGCATTGCGGCGTTGCCGGCGAAGCAATAGCCGGAGACGATGCCGACGACGGGCACGAGGCCCGAAAGTCTTGCGAACTGCACAAAGGACGGTCCGTCGAGCCCGGTCATGCCGAGGCCGTCGGTATCGCCCGGCCGCCCGCCGCCCCCTTCGGCATAGAACACCAGCGGCAATCGCCATTGCTCCGTCAGCGCGAGCATGCGGTCGATCTTCTTGTGATTCATGTGGCCCTGCGTGCCGGCGAGCACGGTGTAGTCATAGGCGATCACCATGCAGCGCGCGCCCTCGGGCCCGAATTTTTCGGCGTTGACGGTGGCAACGCCCGAGATCAACCCGTCGGCCGGCGTGTTCTGGATCAGGTCTTCCAGTTTGCGCCGCCGCCGCTGCGCTGCGATCGCAAGCGAGCCGTATTCGACAAAGGAGCCGGGATCGACCAGCTGCGCGATGTTCTCGCGCGCCGTGCGCTGGTTCGTCTTGCGCCGCCGCTCCACCGCGCCGGGACGGTTCTCGTCCCGAGTGATGGCGTGCCGCGCGTTCAGCTCGGTGAGATCAGCGCGGATATGATCGAGGTCGACTTCGGCTTCCTCGACCTGATCATGCTCGTCCAGCTCGAGCGGTTCGAGGAACAGGATCGCCTCGCCCTGCATCAAGGTGGTGCCGGCGCCGCTCGCAAACTTCGTCACCCTGCCGCCATGCGGTGCGTTGACCAGATGCTCCATCTTCATGGATTCGAGCACCGCGATCTGCTGGCCCGGACGGACCAGATCGCCCTCCGCGACGTCGATGCTTACAACCGTACCCTGCAGCGGCGCCGGGACCGGAACCGAGCCGGCGGGACCGGCGGCAGATGACGTTGCTTCGACCGGTCCGGCTGCGGTGTGGGCCTCCTCGACCAGCAGCGTTTCGACATTCTCGGCAGTACCTGCGAGATCGGCGATATGGGTGTCGATGAAGCTGGTGGAGATACGGTTGGCGGCAAAGTCGGCATGCCCGAGGATCGCCGCCAGGAACGGGATGTTGGTGGCGACGCCGCCGATGCGGAACTCGCGCAGGGTGCGGATCGACTTCTGCACGACGTCGCGCCACTCCGCGCCGGTCGAATGCACGATCACCTTGGCGAGCAGGGAGTCGAAGGCGGCGCTGGTCCTGTAGCCGGAATAGCCGAAGGTATCGACGCGCACGCCGGGCCCGGACGGCAGGTCGAACATCGTGAGCACGCCACCGGTCGGCTGCGTCGCGCCGGTCTCGTCCATGGTCTCCATGTTGACGCGAAGCTGCATGGCGTAGCCGCGCGGCTTCGGCACATAGGGCTGGGCGAGGCCAAGCGAGCCGAGCGTGGCGCCGTCGGCCACCGCAAGCTGCGCCCGTACCAGATCGATGCCGAGCACTGCTTCCGTGACGGTGTGCTCGACCTGCAGGCGCGGATTGGCTTCGATGAAGGCGAATCGATCGGCGTTTTCGCCCGGATCGTCATCGACCAGAAATTCGAAGGTGCCCAGATTGTCGTACTGCGCTGCGGCGGCCAGTTGCTTGGCAGCCTCGATGATGCGCGCGCGCAGAGCGTCCGTCAGCGACGGGCTGGGCGCAACCTCGATGAGCTTCTGGTTGCGCCGCTGGATGGTGCATTCGCGCTCCCAGAGATGGCTGATCGCGCCGTGGCGGTCGCCCACGATCTGCACCTCGATGTGGCGCGCCTTGCGGATCAGCCGCTCGACATAGACGTCGCCGTTGCCGAAGGCCGCCATCGCCTCGGACTGGCAGCGCGCGTAGGCCTCTTCCAGCCTTTCGGGATCAGCGACGATGCGCATACCGCGCCCGCCGCCGCCCGCGATCGCCTTGATCATGACCGCCCCATGCGCGGCAAGGAAGGCGCGAACCTCCTCCAGCGAGGTCGGGCCTTCCGTTCCATCGATGACGGGTACGCCGCAGCTCCTGGCCAGCGCCTTTGCCTTGGATTTGTCGCCGAACAGTTCCAGCGCCGCCGGAGACGGGCCGACAAAGGTGATGCCCTCCTCCGCGCAGCGACGGGCCAGCGCAACATTCTCGCTGAGGAAGCCATAGCCGGGATGCAGCGCATCGCAGCCGGCCGCCTTGGCCGCCGCAATCACCGCCTCGATGTCGAGATAAGCGCGCGCGCCGCGGCCCGGAATTTCGCAGGCTTCGTCTGCGGTACGCACATGAAGCGAAGAGGTATCGTCGGCCGGATAAATCGCCACCGAGGCGAGGCTCGCGTCTCCCGCGGCACGCGCGATACGGATGGCGATCTCGCCGCGATTGGCGATCAAAAGCTTTCTGAAGGGCATTGGTCGTTTCCGTCCGGACTTGGCGATTCTTCGTGTTGGGATCGAGCACGATGCGCAGGGATTCCCCAGCGCATTGAATGCCAGCGAGACCACCAGAATGGCAAGCCCCGGCCGACGGGGCGCCGCAGACCAGGCGGCTGAAAATGTCGCGGCCCGGGGTCCCCCGCTCCCGAAACGCGCGTAACTGCGGCCCCCTTCGTGGCCGATCGAGGCCGAGGCTAACCGCAATGCATGTGCGTCTCGAACCAGCCCTGCAAGCCAGCCGACAATGTGGGCCACGCGCGCTGAAACGGCGCGAGCTGACGTGCGCTGGCGCGATAGATGCCGCGCAGCTCCTGCTCAATCGCATCGAGATCGACATTGGTGCAGCGACCGTTGCTCACGATCATCCTTCCGTCCACCACGACGTCGCGCACCATGGATGCATTGCCGCGCGCGAACAGGAGGTCGATCGGATCCACCGGCATGATGCGGTCGCGGTCGAGCCGGTCGAGATCGATGCTGACGAAGTCGGCCGGCCCGCCCGGCACGAGGTCGCCTGTTCCCGGCGCGCGGGTCGCCTGGCGGCCGTTGCGCACCGCAAGACCGAAAAACTCCGCCGGCGTCCAGGTTCGGCTGAAGCCGAGGCCGCCGTGAATCATCTGTACCAGCCGCATCTCCCGCAACGCATCATCGTCCTCGTCCAGCGCCAGCCCATCGACGCCAACCGCGATGCGGCAGCCGCAGCGATGCGCGGCCGCGATCGGCGCCAATCCGGAACGCAGGTGCATGTTGGAGCTGAAATTGGTCACGATGCGCGCACCGGAAGCAGCAATCATCTCAAGCTCGTCCGGCCGGGCGTGGATGCAATGCGCGAGCGTCAGCCGCTCCGACAGAAAACCGATGTCATGCAGATACCGAACGATGCCTTGCGGGAAGTGGCGGTCCGCCCAGGCACGCTGATAGACGGTCTCCAGCAGATGCATGTGAATGCGCCGGCCGGTCTCTGCCGAATTTTCAGCAACCGCCTCCAGCAGCGGCTTCGAGCACCACTGAACCCCGGCCGGCCCCAGCTGCACGTCAATTTTCGGACCTGAGATTTCGGCGGCAATCGCGTCGGTCAGGTCGATGTAATCCTTCGGCGACGTCGGTGCGCGTACGAACAACTGCTCTACCGTCCTGCGATCCTCCGCCGAAAGGCCCGAGAGCACGGTCTCACCGTCGCCGTAAACCACCGGGTTCTGGTCGCGCACGGCAATCGCAAAGGCGATGCGGATGCCGACATCGGACGCCGCCCTCGCGATTGCCTTGGCCTCCTCCAGCAGCGGCATTGTGCCGCTCGGCCGGGTATAATGGATCATCATCGCCGCGCAGCCGGCACGGGCCGAGCGGGCCAAAGCGGATGCCGCGGTCAGGTACGGATCGACCGGCGTCCCCAGCGCCGAGCGCAGGATCCAGCTTTCCAGGGGCATGCCGAGCGCGCCAAAGGACGACGCCGTCGGCCTCGCGTGATCATGGGCGTTGACGAAGGCCGGAATGATCAGAGAGCGCGGCCCGCCTGTGGGCGCCGCGCTCTCGGCAATGTCGGTGATCAGGCCATTGTCGTGCCGCAGCACGGCATCGTCTGCAAGGCCGAGGTCAGGACCACGGAACAGGCTGGTCGCCGCGACTTCCGTGGCCATGCCCGCACCGCCGTCAGTTCGCCGTATAGACGAGATCGCGATCCTTGCGCGGCGGCAGGAAGTCGCGCGAGAATATCTCCTTCACCTCGGGCGCGCGGGCAAGCTGGTAGCCCTCGACCACGATGCCGATCGCGCGCGCCATGCGGTCGTCCTTGATGTCGCCGACGCCGATCTCCTTCATCTCCGGCGAGACGATCAGCTTTTCGTAGGAGAATTGCAGGCGTCGCTTCTCGACCGCCTCGTTAATGAGGTTGTCGTAGTTCACCGCCGCCTTCATGCCGGCATTCTGGTCCTTGGCGACCGCGATCGCCGCCTTGTTGATGGCGCGAACGAGGCCGGCCACCGCCTTCGGGTTGGACGCCAGCAGCTTGCGCGAGACCATCACGCCGTTGGAATAGAGATCGAGCCCGTAGTCGCCGAACGAGAACCATTTGAAGTCCTTGTCGGGATCCTGACGATTGAGCACAAGGTTGAAATAGCTCGTGATGTTGAAGACCAGCGCGGCGTCGATATCACCCTTGATCAGCATCGGCTCCTGCAGGTTGGGCGCCATGTTGGAGATCTTGATCTTTTCGCCCTCCAGGCCGTTCTTGCGGACGAACACCGGCAACAGCCGCGTGGTCGGCGTGCCCTGCGCCCCACCAAGGGTGCGGCCTTCGAAATCCTTGATGGTCTCGATGCCGCTGGTCTTCTTGGCGACGATGGCGAATGGCGGCTGGTTCCACATCATGTAGACCATGACGGGCGCTTCCTGCGGCTTCAGCGAAGCGTTCTGGATGATGGCGTTGACGTCGCCGAAGCCCGCATCATAGGCACCCGACATCACGCGCGTCACGGTGGCGCCCGAGCCCTCGCCCTGGTCGATGACGACGTTGAGGCCCTCCTCCTTGAAGTAGCCGTTGTCCTTGGCATAGAAGAACGCCGCGTCGCTGCCTTGCGTCTTCCAGCCCAGCGTGAACTTGATGGTGGTCTCCTGAGCGCTGGCGGCGCCCGCGAACAACGCGGCCCCCAGCAGCGCGGCGCTTATTTTCTTCAACATGACGACCTCCTTCAGGCGGTTGCGGTTGGTTTCAGGTGGCGATCAGATCGTTCTTGCGGGTGGCCCAGCCGGTGACACGGCTTTCGATCAGAGAGAACGCGACGTAAAGCGCGACGCCGAGGCCTGCGAGCACGAACAGCCCTGCGAACACCAGCGGCACGTTGAAGTTGGAGGACGCGGTCATCATGACATTGCCGATGCCGCGGTTGGACGCGACGGTCTCCGACAGCACCGCGCCGACGAAGGCGTAGCTGATCGCGACTTTCAGCGAGGCAAAGAAGAACGGCATCGTGCGCGGTAAACCGACATTCCAGAGAATGTCGAGCTTGCTGGCGCCAAGCGCTTTGAGCACGTCCTCCAGCTCCGGCTCGGTTGTGGCCAGCCCCGTCGCGATGTTGACCACAATCGGGAAAAAGCAGATCGAGAGCGCGGTCAGCACCGCGGGCACAGTGCCGGAGCCGAACCAGAGCACGAGAATCGGCACGATCGCGACCTTCGGAATCGAGGAGAAGCCGACCAGCAGCGGATAACAGGTGTCGTAGGCGGTCTTCGAGACGCCGATGATCGCCCCCAACACGACGCCCAGCGCCACCCCGAGCGCGAAGCCGAACATGGTGGTCGCCAGCGTCTGCAGGATGTGCGGCCACAGGATCGGGAATTTCGCGACCAGCGTCGCCATAATCTGCGAGGGCCGCGGCAGGACCAGATCCGACATGCCCGTCATCAGGCAGAACAGTTCCCAGGCGACGAAGAACAGCACGATCAGCGCGGCCGACCAGGCCTTCTGCCGGATATCGAGATCGGACATGGTCAGCCTCCTTCCAGGGGCGCGCTGCGCGCATCGACGATGAAGGCGCGGAGCTTCTGGTTGAGCGCGACGAAATCCGGCTCGAAGGTCATCGCCACCGAGCGCGGACGCGCGAAGTCCACGCGGCTGTCGTCGAGGATGCGGCCCGGCCGTGCGCTCATCACGCAGATGCGGCTGGCGAGAAAGCCGGCTTCGCGCAGGTCGTGCGTGACCAGCAGCACGGTCGGCTTGTGGGTCATCCAGAGGCCCTGGAGGATCGACCACAATTCCTCGCGCGTGAACTGGTCGAGCGCGCCGAAGGGCTCATCGAGCAACAGGAGACGGGGCTCGTGAATCAAGGCGCGGCACAGATTGGCGCGCTGAAGCATGCCGCCGGAGAGCTGCCACGGATAGCGGCCGCCAAATCCCTTCAGGCCGACCTGCTCCAGCAGCGCATTGGCCTTGTCGCGGAACTCGGTGCGGCGCAGCTTCCTGAACTGCGAGCGATAGGGCTCCACGATCTTGAGCGGCAGCATGATGTTCCGCTCGATCGTCATCCATGGCAGCATCGTGGGATTCTGGAAGGCCATGCCGACGCGCAGCGCGCGCGCCGCGACCTCGCGCCCGCCAACGATGACGACGCCCGTGGTCGGCTGCACCAGCCCGCTCACCAGCCGCAGGATCGTCGATTTGCCGCAGCCAGACGGCCCGACCAGCGCAACGAATTCGCCATTGGCAATCCGCAGCGTGGTTTTCGAAAGCGCCGGCACCGCGCGCTCGCCGCGGCCGAACGTGACGGAGACCTCCGACAGTTCGATTGCCATGGGCTGGCCGGGAAGATCTAGTTCCTCAAAGGCTGAAGCTGGTTGCATGCGCATCATGGAAGGAAGTGCATGCAAGCCAGATGCCAGCCCAACTTGGCCGCAAAATCAGTAATGTCGCAGTACGCGGCTGATATGAGCGGATTCGTTTTGAGCAGTTGGCGCGCAAAAGTGCATGCAATTAAGGCGCGGAACTGTGCGGCAATCGTGGTAGAGAAGTGTCCGCAATCGCTTCGAAGGGGATAGCCGATGGCGCCTCGCTCCGCCGGCAAGAATGCGGAATCATCCGACAAGGTCAGCGTGATCTGCCGCGCGCTGCGCCGGGCGATCATCGAACAGGCGCTGGAGCCGGGCGCCAAACTGCCGGAAGATGCGCTTGGGGAGCGTTTTGGCGTCAGCCGCACGATCGCGCGGCACGCGCTGGGGCAACTCGCCGCAGAAGGCTTGGTCGAGCTGCGCCGCAATCGCATCGCCGTGGTGGCGACGCCAAGCTGGCAGGAAGCGCGCGACGCCTTCGACATCCGCATCCAGCTCGAACGGCTGGTGGTGCGACAGCTCGCGGGAAAGCTGACAAAGAGCCAGATCGCCGCGCTGAATGCGCATGTCGACGCCGAGGACGCTGCGCGCGACGGCACCGATGCGGTCTCGATCCGGCTCGCCACCGAGTTCCACATTCTGCTCGCCCATATGACGAACAGCCCAATCCTGGTTCGTTATGTCAGCGAGGTCGCCTATCGCTGCTGCCTGACGCTGTCGCTTTACAGCCGCCCGCATTCCTCGGAATGCGCGATCAACGAGCACCGCGCCATCATCGCGGCCCTGGTGAAGGGCGACGAGGAGAAGGTCATGAGCCTGATGCACAGCCACCTCGATTCCGTGGCTACTCGCGCGCTGGTGACTCCGGCGCCGCAGCGCGGCCGGGATTTGCTCGATATCCTCGCGCCCTATGCCGAAGAAGGCGAAGGCGAGCGCGTGGTGAAGATGAAGGTCGTGCGCGCGCGGTAGCTGCCCCTTCCGTCATGGCCGGGCATGATCCGGCCATCCACGACTTCCTTCGCCGTAGCCAAGACGTGGATGCCCGGGACAAGCCTGGACAAGCCCTGGCATGACGAGTTCTGTTAGGCCTTGATCCCGCGCTGGACGAGAATGCGTTCGGCGCTGTCGTTCCACACATCCATCTTCACGATCTGGCCGTTCTGCACCACGAAGCGATCGACATAGCGGTTGCCTTCGAACTTGGTGCCGTCATGCCATTCGCCATACAGCGTGCCGGTATTGTAAACGACGGTCTCACCATCACCGGGCGCCACATCCGTTCGCTCCATCTTCTTCTTCACCCATTTGTAGCGCATGGCGTTGAATGCGGTGGCATCACGCGGATGCTTGAACTTGCGGCCGCCGGTGAAGGTGATGTCCACATCGTTCGACATGAATGTGCCGGCGGTCTCGGGATCGGGGATCATCGACGCGACCAGAAAACGTTCGACCAGCTCGGCGGCGCCGGCGGTTTCGTCAGCGATGGGCGCAAGGGCGGATGGTTGGGACATCGGTTGTCTCCTGAAAGCGGGATGGTGGCCTACCATAGCAGGAGCGGCGTCGAATTGCATTCATCCGGCCTCCTAAATTGTATGCACTTTCGCAGCTTGCAGCCTCAAAATTGGGCGGTCTTGGACCGCCAGAGAGAGGATATTGTGTTATCTTTCAATGCATTGAGAGATGCGCGTCATCGCATGCGGATTGGCGTGTCTCTTGCTTTCGGATAAACCGATCCGGCCGCGAAAACGGCCGGCTGAGCGACGCCTCCAGGAGACCCCATGACGTTCGACCTCATTCTGCGCAACGCCCGTATTGCCGACCGGCCGGAAGGCCCGCTCGATATCGGCATCAAGGATGGCCGCTTTGCCGCCATTGAGGTCGGGCTGCCCCGCGGTGATGCACCGGATCAGAATCTACATGGGCGACTGGTCGTGCCGGGTTTTGTCGAAACACATCTGCATCTCGACAAATCCTGCCTGCTGGGGCGCTGCAATTGCGAGCGCGGAACGCTGGACGAGGTGGTGGCGGAAGTCGCCAAAGCAAAGCGCGACTTCACCGAGGAGGATGTCTATCAACGCGCCGCGCGCACGCTGGAAAAGGCGATCACCCACGGCACCAACCGGATGCGCACCCATGTGGAAGTCGATCCCCGCATCGGCCTCACCAGTTTTCGCGCGCTCAAGCAACTGAAGAAGGATTATGCCTGGGCGATCGATCTGGAGCTCTGCGTGTTTCCGCAAGAAGGTCTGATCGACGATCCCGGCTGCGAAGAGGTGATGCTTGCCGCCATGCGCGACGGCGCCGATGTGGTCGGTGGCGTGCCTTATATGGACAAGGATTCACACGGCCAGATCGCGAAGATATTTGCAATGGCGAAAGAGTTCGATGTCGATATCGATTTCCATCTCGATTTCGATCTCGATCCTTCGCGCGAAGATTTTACGGAAGTCTGTCGCCAGACCGAAGCAGCCGGCTGGGGCGGACGCGTCGCCATCGGCCATGCGACAAAACTCTCGGCGATGCCGCCAGCGGACTTCGCGGCCGCTGCGCAGCGCTTGGCTCATGCAGGTGTTGCGGTCACGGTGTTGCCTGCGACGGATCTGTTTCTCACCGGGCGCGATCATGAATACAATGTGCCGCGCGGTGTCACTCAGGCGCACAAGCTTCGTGCGCACGGCGTCAATGCGAACGTATCAACAAATAATGTGCTGAATCCCTTCACGCCCTTCGGCGATGTCTCGCTGATCCGCATGGTCAATCTCTACGCCAATGTGGCGCAGATCGGTCGCAGCGAAGATCTTGCCGATTGCCTGGATCTGGTGACCACGGCATCTGCGAAACTCCTGAATGCGAACGACTACGGCATCGCTGTCGGACTTTCGGCAGATCTCGTTGTGCTGGATTGCGAGACCAAAGCGCAGGCAGTATGCGAGATCGCACAGCCGATATTCGGCCTCAAGAAGGGGACCCGCACATTCGTCAGGCCGGCTGCGAGCCTGCTGAAGCCGGTATGATGCAAGTTACGAAGGGAACGATGATGCCGATCGAGGACAGACTGCGTGCTTTTGTAGACCATGGTAAAATCGAGGTGCCGCCGAGTGGGGAAGGCGCGCTATCAGGGCTGACTTTCGCACTGAAGGATGTGTTCGATCTCGCCGGCGTGCCGACGGCGGCCGGAAATCCGGAATGGCTGGCAACCCATCCGGTGCCCACGAAATCCACGCCGGCTGCGGATCGCCTGCTTGGTGCGGGCGCGAAACTCGTCGGCAAGACGCATACGGACGAACTGGCGTGGAGCCTCAACGGCGAGAACGCCC
>JAEZEU010000010.1 GCA_023432885.1 Pseudomonadota bacterium
AAGGTCGCAATCGACAAAGTTCGTTTGCAGCGATGGGCCTTCCTTCAGGGTGACGTAGCCGATCGCGTATGGCCCGGTCGGCGACTTCCGCATCAGGCTGTAGGTGTAGATCGTCCCCTCGCCGGAAGCCTCTTCCCACACCGTCTTGTCGGAGAAGCAGAACGGACAAATCGAGCGCGGGAAATAGTGAGGCTCGCCGCAGGCGGTGCAGCGCTTGATCATGAACTTGCCCTGCTTCGCCGCGTCCCAGAACGGCGCGGTCTCCGGATTGGTCACCGGGGCATTGTACTTCTTCGTCTCAGTCATCACACGCGCTCCAGAATACAGGTTGAGGCGGCGTGACGCACGCCGAGAAGCCCGCCGGTGCCGTGCGCGATCGCAAGATCGCAATTCTTCACCTGCACCTTCGGATGCGCTTCGCCGCGCAGCTGCCGCACGGCCTCGAGGATTTTGGTCATGCCACCGCGATTGACAGGATGGTTGCTGCACAGACCACCGCCGTCGGTATTGAACGGCAGCTTGCCGACGCCCGAGATCAGGTTGCCGTCGGCGACGAACTTGCCCCCTTCGCCCTTCTTGCAGAAGCCGAGGTCTTCGAGTTGCATCAGCACGGTGATGGTGAAGCTGTCATAAATCGAAGCGTACTTGATGTCCTTTGGCGTGACGCCGGCTTCCTCGAAGGCGCGCGGACCGGACCAGACCCCCGCGGAATAAGTGAGATCGAGATTCTTGCCACCGCGCGGACCTTTCATCGCCTCGCCATGGCCGACCAGTCGGACCAGCGGCTTCTTGAGGCTCCTGGCGATCTCGGGCGTGGTGACGATCATGGCGCCGCCGCCATCGGAGACGACGCAGCAATCCATCCGATGCAGGGGATCCGAGATCATCGGCGAGTTCAGCACGTCCTCCACGGTGACGACGTCCTTGA
Source organism: Pseudomonadota bacterium (assembly GCA_023432885.1). Taxonomy (GTDB): domain Bacteria; phylum Pseudomonadota; class Alphaproteobacteria; order Rhizobiales; family Xanthobacteraceae; genus Bradyrhizobium. The sequence continues at coordinate 929 of JAEZEU010000010.1, forward strand.
GCATCGCATGCGGATTGTATTGCGCGTGATGCGAGGCTGCGACCTTGATCCAGGCGAGTTGCTCGCTGGTCGTGCCAAAGTCGTGCATGTGGCGCATGGCACACATGCCATAGGCATTGTGCGTGGTGGCCCCATAAGCCGACTCAAAATCGACCTCGGCGCCCGCCGCGCGCGGCGGCATCGGCCCGGTCCGCGGCTTGCCCGCCAGCGTCACCAGTGCGACCGAGCATTTTCCTGCCGCGATGGCCTCGGCGGCATGGCCGAGATGGATCAGATAGGAGCAGCCGCCGGTGTCGGTGGAATCGATATGACGCAGCTTCTTGGTGTTGAGACCGAGATAATCGACCATCGGCCAAGTGCCGCCTGGCGCGTCACCAGCCATGAAGTAGCCGTCGATGTCGTCCTTGGTGAGCCCGGCGTCCTCAATGGCGCCCTTGGCGACCTCGGCATGGAGCTGGGCGGTGGATTTGTCGGGTGCATGCCGGGTGGGGTGCTCAAAGATCCCGGCAATGTAGGCCTTGCCCTTGATGGTCAAGTGTTTCTCCGCTGGCGCTTCTTATCCAGCGGATTTCTTGGCCTGTACGGGCGGCCTTGGCAAGCGCCGAGATATTCCGTCCGGTGAGACGGCTATGCGTATGCCAGCCGCCCTACTCCGCCGCCAACTGCCGCGGCGCGGGCGGCGGGTTGGCGAGGTCGGCCCTCAGTTGCTCGTGGCGCGCCCTTGCCTCCTTCACCGCCTTCTCCTTCACCGGGCCGTAGCCGCGGATGCGATCGGGCAGCGACAGTATTTCTACGGCGGTGTCGTGCGTTGCCTGCGACAGCAGGTCGAGCACCGTGGCGACGTCCTTCTCATAGTCAGCAATCAGCTCCCGCTCCATCTTGCGGTCGGCGTTGTAGCCGAACACGTCGAGCGGAGTGCCGCGCAGGAAGCGGAATTTTGCGAGCACGCGGAAAACGCTCATCATCCACGGCCCGAAGGCGCGCTTCTTGGGGCGGCCCAGCGCATCGACGCCACTGGCGAGGATTGGCGGGGCGAGATTAAAATTGAACTTGAACTCGCGCTCGAACTGATCGCGCATCAGCTTTTCGAAGCGGCCGTCGGTATAGAGACGCGCGACTTCGTACTCGTCCTTGTAGGCGAGCAATTTGGCGTAGTTGATCGCAACCGCCCTCGGCAGCGCATCCCCATAGCCGCCGCGGGTCGCGGCGTCGCGTACCTGGTCCACCAGCTTGCGATAACGCTTGGCGAACCGCGAGCTCTGATAATCGGTCAGCAGCCCCGTGCGATGGACGATGATCTCATCCAGCGTCATTTCGTCCAGCGTCTTCGCCGGGACAACGCCGTCGTGGTCCTTCATCATCTCCTTGAATCGCGCCGGATCGGCGGCGGCGAGCCGGCCGAGCCGGAACGCCTGCGTGTTCATCTTGATGGCAACGCCGTTGACCTCGATCGCCTGTTCGATCGCCTTGGCCGAGAGCGGCAGCAGACCGCGCTGATAGGCATAGCCGAGCATCATGATGTTGGTGGCGATGGAGTCACCCAGCAGCGCTTCGGCCGGCGTCGTGAAATCGAAGAAGGAGGATTCCTTGCGGAGCTCCGTCTCCAGCACGGAATTGAGCTTGCGGGTCTGGAAGTTGAAGTCGCGGTTGAGGATGAAATCCGCGGTCGGGATGACGTGGCTGTTGATGATGCCCACCGTTCGGGTGGATTCGCAGAGCGTAACCATGTCCTTCGAAACCGCCACCACTTCATCCGCCGCGAGCACGAGGTCCGCCGTGCCGGTGACGATGCGCGAGCAGGTGACGTCTGCCGGGTGCTCCGAGAGCCGGACGTGGCTCAGCACCGCGCCGCCCTTCTGCGCCAGGCCCGACATGTCGAGGATCATGCTGGCCTTGCCCTCGATGTGGGCGGCCATGCCGAGCAGCGCGCCGATGGTCAGCACGCCGGTGCCGCCGACGCCGCCGACCGCGATGTTGTAGGGCCGATCCATCGCGGGATGGGATGTCGGCTCCGGCAGGTCGCCGATGCTGCCGAGGTCCGGCGGTGCGCGATGGCGAAGCTTGCCGCCGTCGATGGTGACGAAGGACGGGCAGAAGCCCTTGAGGCACGAATAATCCTTGTTGCAGGTCGACTGGTTGATGGTGCGCTTGCGCCCCAGCTCCGTCTCCAGGGGCTCGACCGAGATACAGTTCGACTGCACCGAGCAGTCGCCGCAGCCTTCACAGACGGCCGGATTGATCAGCACGCGGCGCGCCGGGTCCTCCATCAGGCCGCGCTTGCGGCGGCGGCGCTTCTCGGCGGCGCAGGTCTGCACGAAGACGATGGCCGACGTGCCTTTGAGTTCGCGGCAGGTCCGCATGACGGCGTCGAGATCGTCGCGATGCGCGACCTTCACACCAGGTGCGATGTCGGAGGCCGGATAGAGCTGCGGGTTCTCGGAGACCAGATAGATTTCGCGGACGCCTTCGCTATGCAGCTGGAAGGTGATCTGCTGCGGTGACAGCTCGCCGTCGACATGCTGGCCGCCGGTCATCGCGGTCGCGTC
>JAEZEU010000146.1 GCA_023432885.1 Pseudomonadota bacterium
GGCGCGTGCCGATGGCGTCTGCCACGGCGCCACCGACGCCGGTGTCGATTTCGTCGAACACGAGGGTCGGCGCGGAGCCGCGATCGGCGAGCACGACCTTCAGCGCCAGCAAAAAGCGCGACAGCTCCCCGCCGGAAGCGACCTTCATCAGCGGCCCCGGCCGCGTGCCCGGATTGGTCTGCACCCAGAACTCGATGCGGTCGATTCCTCCCGGCCCCGGGGATGCTTCATCGGCCTCCAGCTGCGTGGTGAAGCTGGCGCGCTCCAGCTTCAGCGGCGGCAGCTCGGCATTGACGGCCTTGTCGAGCTTTGTCGCGGCTTTCGCGCGCGCTGCCGAGAGCTTTGCGGCGGCAGCGGTATAGCGCTTGTCGGCCTCGAGCGCGGCGGCTTCGAGCTTCTTCAGCTGCTCGGCGCCGGCATCGATCAGCGCCACGTCGTCGGCCATCTGCACGGCAAGCGCAGCCAGCCGGTCGACCGGCACGGAATATTTGCGCGAGGCGGCGCGCAGCGCAAACAGGCGCTCCTCGATGCGTTCGAGTTCGGCCGGATCGAAATCAGCCGCGGCCAGCGCAGCGTTGAGGTGCTGGTCCGCCTCCTCCAGCGCGTTGATGGCGGCATCGATCGCCTTTACCGCCGGCTCCACCAGCGCCGGCGAATTGGCGGCGCGGCGCTCCAGCCGGCGCACCGCAGCCGACAGCGCCGGCACCGGAGAATGCACGCCGCCGATCGCCTCCTGCGCCTCGCGCAGGTCGGTGGCGATCTTCTCGCCCTGCATCATGATGGTGCGGCGTTCGGCGAGCTGCGTTTCCTCGCCCTCCCTTGGCGCAAGCTGCTTCAGCTCGGCCGAGGCATGCCGCAGATAGTCCGCCTCGCGCGCGGCGCGCTCTACGGAGGCGCGATGCTCTTCCAGCGAATCGGCCGCCGTGCGGCGCGTCTCCCATAGCTGCTCGACCGCGGCGACGTCCTTTTCCAGGCCGGCAAAGGCGTCGAGCAGGCGGCGGTGGGTGGTGGCGTCGACCAGCGCGCGCTCGTCATGCTGGCCGTGGATCTCGACCAATGCGGCGCCCACCGCCTTCAGGGTCTGCACGGAGATCGACTGGTCGTTGATGAAGGCGCGGGTGCGGCCGTCTGCCAGCTGCACGCGGCGCAGGATCATCTCGCAGGAATCCTCAGAACTCGCCTCTTCGAGGCCGTTCTCGAGCAGGATTTTCGCCGCCGGATGATTCTTCGGCACGTCGAACGTCGCCGTCACCTGCCCCTGCTCCGCGCCGTGGCGCACCAGCGTCGCGTCGCCACGGCCGCCGAGCGCGAGCGCAAAGGCATCGAGCAGAATGGATTTGCCCGCGCCCGTCTCGCCGGTCAGCACGGCAAGGCCGCGGGAGAATTCGATATCGAGCCGTTCGATCAGGACGATGTCGCGGATCGACAGACGCGCCAGCATGCGAGGTAAACCTAGTGGTCCAACATTCGCCCCCGATCGGGAGCCACTTGGCGAATGTTAGAATCAAACGGACCACTAGCAAATATTAAGTTGCCAGTGGAGCAATGGATTTGACATTCGCTTGACGAAGCCGAGGCAAGCACTGAGCGAATGTCAAATCCGCTCCACTAGCCGAGGCCCAGTTTCTTGAAGGCCCTTGAAATATAGGAGCCCTTGTTTTCGCTCGGCTCCACCCCGCCGGACTTTACAAGGTTGTAGGCCTCTTTGTACCAGCGGCTGTCAGGAAAATTGTGGCCAAGAACGGCGGCCGCGGTCTGCGCCTCGCCGACGATGCCGATTGCCATATAGGCCTCCGTGAGGCGGAATAGCGCCTCCTCGACATGGCGGGTGGTCTGATAGCGGGTCACCACGGTCTTGAAGCGGTTGATCGCGGCGGTGAAGTCGCGCTTGTCCATGTAATAGCGGCCGACATCCATCTCCTTGCCGGCAAGCTGGTCGCGGGCGCCTTCGAGCTTGGCCTTGGCGGAGGTGGCGTATTCGGAAGTCGGATATTTGCGCACGACCTCTTCGAGCGCATTGATCGCTTTCTCGGTGCGGCCCTGGTCGCGCGAGACGTCGGGGATCTGGTCGTAATGAGAGGCAGCAATCAGGTATTGCGCGTAGGCCGCATCCGGGCTGCCGGGATGCAACGTCACGTAACGGGTCGCAGCCCCGATGCAGCTGTCATAGTCGCCGGCGCTGTAGAAGGAATAGGCCGACATCAGCAGGGACTTGCGTGCCCAGTCGGAATAGGGATGCTGGCGATCGACCTCCTCGAATTTCTTCGAGGCCGCCTTGGCGTCCTTGCGCTGGTTCATCAAGTACAAGCCCTCGTTGTAGAGCTTGTCGGGGGGCTCCTCGACGAAGGTATCGTCCTTCTTGGTGAACTTGTCCCAGAGATCGCCGGTGCCGCAGCCGGCCAGCGGCAGCGCGAGCAGCGCAACGATGCCGGCGAGCCGCAGGGCGGCCGGTGATTTACGCGCTCGAAGCGTCATACGCTTTGCCGACATGAATTAGACCTGACGCCTGTGAAGCGATGACCCCGGTTGCGCATGATCTTGTCCGAAAACCGGCTCCCACCTTTCGGGATCATGCGGTCGGCCCCGTCATGGCCACACGAATCAACCCGCCCGTGAATGGCGCAACCGCGGGCTACACTTACCCGAAATAACCCCTTGGACCAACCGGATAGGCAGGCATTTCGCCCGGATTAAGGCGGCC
>JAEZEU010000314.1 GCA_023432885.1 Pseudomonadota bacterium
GTCCCGGCCATCAGCTATGCCACGCCGATAACGACGGGAACGCGCCCCTCACTCAGTGTTTTCATCGCCACCTTCACCCTCGTCCCGGGTGAATATTCCCACATTTCATCGCCAGGAACTTCCTGGCGACTGAGAAGGAATACCTCTGAAGATATCTGCTCGGCAGAGACCGGCCTGTAGACATCGGTGCCTTCTTCAAGCAAGCGGACATAAACGATGCTCATCCAAGGATCCTGCCCTACCCCTTCACATCCTGCTTCTCGGACGCGGTGGCCGGCTTGCCGCCGCCCTTGCCGCCGGCCACGCGGACCTGGTCGCCGTCGGCGAGGCCGTCCGGCGGGGCGATGATGATGCGGTCGTCAGCCGCGAGGCCCGAGGCGAGTTCAATCTCCTTGCCGAGATCGCGCGCGATGGTCACCTTCTTGAACAACACCCTGTCGTTGGGCCCAACGGTCGCGACCGACAGGCCGTTCTGATTGAAGATCAGAGCGCTGGAGGGAATGTGGAGCGGGACGGTGTCGCGCTGCAGGCTGAGCTTGACGCTGGCATAGCCGCCGGGCATCAGCTCGCCGCCGGAATTGTCCAGCGCGAGCTGCATCCGTGTCGTGCCGGAGCTCACATCCACCGCCTGCGAGGAAGCTTCCACCGTAGCAGCGAAGCTGCGGTTGGGATATTCCGGCACGGTCAGCACCGCCTTGGCGCCAAGCTTGATTGCCGGCACATAGTTCTGCGGCACGTTGACATAGACACGCAACCGGCTGACGTCGGAAACCACGAACATCGGCGGGCCTGAGCCGCCGCCCGCATTGATCAGGGCGCCAACATCGGTGTCGCGCGCGGTAACGATGCCGTCGAAGGGGGCAGTGATCTTCTTGTAGCCGGCCAGCGCTTCCAGCCGCTCGACATTCGCCTGGCCCGAATTCACGGCGGCCTTCTTGTTGGCGAGATCGGCGGTGCGCTCGTCGATTTCCTGCGCCGAGACGAAGTTCGATGCCACCAGGGTCTTTCGGCGATTGAGCGTGGCTTCCGACAGCCGCGCGCTCGACTGCGCGCTGGCGAGATCGGCACGGGCCTGCAACAGCTGTTGATCCAGGTCGGGCGCCTCGATCTCGGCGATCACTTGCCCGGCCTTGACGCGGGCTCCGATGTCGGCGCTCCAGCTTTTCAGATATCCGGACACTCGCGCGAAGATCGGCGCGCGGTAATAGGCTTCCAGGCGGCCGGGAAGATCGAGGGTCGGATTGAGCGCTCGGCCGGCTGGCAGTTGCACCGCCACCGTCGGGATCGCCTGGTCGTCGGTCCATTCCCTGAGCTTGGTGCCGGCTTCTTCGCGGGCGCGGATACCGGTGACGACGACAAGAACGAGAACGATGCCGGCCACTACGCCAAAAACGCCCAGCTTCCGTCGCGAAACCGGCGGGGGCTGATCAGTGGACATGCGGCATCTCCGACGGGGCGGCGGCTTTGGCGCCCTGCTTCTTGTGTACCATGCTGAACACCACGGGAACGAACATCAATGTCGCAATCGTCGCAAAAATCAGCCCGCCAATGACGGCCCGGCCGAGCGGGGCGTTCTGCTCGCCACCCTCGCCCAGCCCCATCGCCATCGGCGCCATGCCGATAATCATGGCCAGTGCCGTCATCAGCACCGGGCGGAACCGGACGAAACCGGCCTCCAGCGCGGCCGCGACGGGGTCGCCAAGCTCGGCGTAGCGCTCGCGGGCAAAGCTGATGACCAGCACGCTGTTGGCGGTGGCTACGCCCATGCACATGATCGCGCCGGTCAGTGCGGGCACCGACAGCGTGGTGTGGGTGGTGAACAGCATCCAGACGATCCCGGCAAGGGCCGCAGGCAGCGCGGTGACGATCACGAACGGATCGGACCAGGACTGGAAGTTAACGACGATGAGCAGGTAAATGAGCACGACGGCGCCGAGCAGTCCAAACAGCAGCCCGGAAAACGCGCTGTACATGGTCTGCACCTGCCCAAGTAGCGCGACCGTGCTGCCCTTCGGCACATCCTTGGCGGTCTCGGCAAGCAGCGCCGTTATTTCGTTAGCGACCGAGCCGAGGTCGCGGCCCTGCGTGGTCGCGAAGATCTGCACCATCGGCTGGATGTCGTATTGCGACACCACGGCGCTGGAATTGCTACGCCTGATTTCCGCGATGCCGCCCAGGATCGGCGACTGGTTGTTGCCGCTGGCGGTGATCGGCAGGCTCTGCAGCGCGCTCAGCGAGTCGATCTGGTACTGCGGCGTCTGCATCACGATCGAATAGGACACGCCGTTCTCGGGGTTGAGGTAGTAGGTCGGCGCGACCTGCGATGAGCCGGCGAGGTTGACGACGAGGCTGTTGGTGACGTCGCGCTCGGTCAGCCCGACATACTGGGCGCGGGTGCGGTCGACGTCGATGTTGAAAGTCGGCGCATTGGGCGATTGCTGGATGCGCGCATCCGCAACGCCCGGAATGCGGCGGATGCGGCTGAGCAGCTTGTTGGCATAGGCGAAGTTGGCGTCCAGATTGGCGCCCCGAATCTGCAGGTCGATCGGGGCCGGCGCGCCGAAGTTGAGGATCTGGCTGACGATATCGGCGGGCAGGAACGAGAAGCTGAGGCCGGGAAACAGCCGCGGCAGCTGCTCGCGCAACGTCCTCACATGTTCTTCGGTCGGGCGGTGGCCTTCCTTGAGCTTGATCTGGATGTCGCCGTCCATCGGGCCGATGACACCGGTGTTGTTGTAGGTCATGTTGATGCCGGAGATCGGCATGCCGATATTGTCCGTCAACGTCTCTATTTCGCCGGGAATGAGCTTGCGCACGGCCTTCTGCACATCGGCGAGCTGGTTGGCGGTTTCTTCCACTCGCGTGCCCACCTGGGTCCGCACATGCATCAGGATGTTGCCAGCATCGACCGAGGGGAAGAAGTTACGGCCGAGGAACGGCGTGAGCAGGAACGAGACGGCGACAAAGCCGAGGAAGCAGCTGACGAAGACCTTGCGATGTCCGAGCGCCAGGGCGAGCAGATCGTGGTAAGTGCGGCGCACGCGCTCGAACCGGGCCTCGAAGGCACGCTGGAAACGGACGAGCGGATTGCGCGTCGGCGGCGGGCCGCCCTCGTGATGCACATGGGGTTGCAGCAGGTATTTCGCCATGGTCGGCACCAGCGTGCGCGACAGGATGAACGACCAGATCATGGCGAACATCACCGCTTCCGCCATCGGCACGAACAGGAAGCGCGCCACGCCCTGGAGGAAGAACATCGGCACGAACACGATGCAGATGCAGAGCAGCGAGACGAAGGCCGGCGTCACGATCTGGTTGGCGCCGTCCATGATGGATTGCTCGACGGGCTTACCTTGCTCCAGGTGATAGTTGATGTTCTCGATCGTCACCGTCGCGTCGTCGACGAGAATGCCGACCGCCAGCGCCAGGCCTCCGAGTGTCATGATGTTGAGCGTCTCGCCGATCGCGGAGAGCATGATGATGGCGCCCAGCACCGAGAGCGGTATCGAGACCGCGATGATGACGGTCGATCGCCAGCTGCCGAGGAACAGCAGGATCATCACGCTGGTCAGCAGCGCTGCGATCACGCCCTCGACGGCCACGCCTTCGATGGCGCCGCGCACGAACACCGACTGATCGCCGATGAAGCCGATCTTCAGCGAGTCCGGCATCTGGTCCTTGACGTCGATCACCTTCTGCTTGATGCCGGCGATGATATCGAGCGTCGAGGTGGCGCCGGCCTTCAGCACCATCATCAGCACCGAGCGGTTGCCATCGACGTGTACGATGTTGGTCTGCGGCGGGTTGCCGTCGCGCACGCTGGCGACGTCGCGCACATAGACCATGGCGCCGTTAACCGCCTTGATCGGCAGATCGCCGAGTTCCTCGATCCTGAGCGGCGAGTTGTTGAGCTGGATAGTGTATTCGAAACTGCCGATCTTCTGGGTGCCGACCGGCGTGATCAGGTTCTGCGCGGCGAGCGCATTGGCGACGTCCTGGCCCGACAGCCCGCGCGCCTGCAGCGCCGTCGAGTTGAGGTCGATCTGGATCTGGCGCTGCTTGCCGCCGAACGGATAAGGGATGGCCGCACCCGGCACGGTGACCAGGGGCGTGCGCAGCTGGTTGATGCCGATGTCGGCAAGGTTCTGCTCGGTGAGCCCCTCGCCTGACAGCGCGACCTGGATAATCGGCACGGTCGAGGCGCTGTAATTGAGAATCAAGGGGGGCGTGGCGCCCGGCGGCAGCTGCTTGATCATCGTCTGCGCGATCGCGGTGACCTGCGCGTTGGCCGTGCGGATATCGACGTTCGGCTGGAAGAATATCTTGATGATGCCGATGCCGGTGTAGGAATTGGCGACGATGTGCTCGATGTCATTGACCGTCGTGGTCAGCGCACGCTGGAACGGCGTCGTGATGCGGCCGGCCATCTGGTCCGGCGGCAGACCGGTGTAGTTCCAGACCACGCCGATCACGGGAATGCGGATGTCGGGAAAGATGTCGGTCGGCGTCCGCAGCGCTGCCAGCGGCCCAATCAGCAGGAGCAGCAGCGCGAGCACGACGAAAGTATAAGGCCGGCTCAGCGCGATACGGACCAGAGCAATCATTTGTCAGTGCATTCCTGCTGCCCGCCCCCCAAAAGCCCAGGACAAGGCGAGGATTGGCGCTCAACCGGGCCAATTCGTCGGCTGATTTACCCGAATTGGCTCGGAGAAGCCACGCCAAGGGCGCAGCCGGCCTTCACTTCCGCGGCATAGCTCTCCCGTCGATCGCGCCAAAAGCCGCCTTTTCAGGCGGCCCGCACCGTATCGAGGAACTTGCTCACCTCGCTCCTGAGGCGGTTGCTGTCGCCGGACAGCGACTGCGCCGCGGCGAGCAATTGCGAGGAAGCCGAGCCGGTCTCGCTGGCCCCCCGCTGAACGTCCGTAATGTTGGAGGAGACCTGCTGGGTGCCCTGGGCGGCCTGCTGCACGTTGCGGGAGATTTCCTGGGTGGCTGCGCCCTGCTCTTCGATGGCAGCGGCAATGTTCGCGGAAATCTCCGACAGGCGCTCGATGGTGGCGCTGATCTCCTTGATCGCGCCCACCGACTCCTCGGTGGCGCCCTGGATACCGGTGATCTGTTGTCCGATCTCGCCGGTCGCCTTCGAGGTCTGCTCGGCGAGCGCCTTCACCTCCGAAGCGACCACCGCAAAGCCGCGCCCCGCTTCGCCGGCACGCGCCGCCTCAATGGTGGCGTTGAGCGCGAGCAGATTAGTCTGCGCGGCAATGGTATTGATCAGCTCGACGACGTCACCGATGCGGGCAGCCGCCTTTGACAGCGCGCTGACGCGCTCGTTGGTCCTGCGCGCCTGGTCGACCGCCTCATTGGCCATCCGCGCCGAATCCTGGACCTGACGGCTGATCTCGGTCACCGACCCCGACAGTTGCTCGGTCGCCGAGGCCACTGACTGCACGTTGGTGGAAGCCTCTTCCGAAGCCGCCGCCACCATGGTGGTAAGTTCTTGCGAGCGCTCGGCGGTGGCAGTCAGCGTCGTGGCGGAAGCCTCCAGCTCGGTCGAGGCCGAGGACACGGTCTCGACGATCTCGCCAACCGCACTTTCGAACTGGTCGGCCAGCCTGACCATGTCGGCACGGCGCTGCTGTGCCGCGATCTGATCCTGCGTCGCCTTGGTCTCCGCCTCCTCACGCGCCTTCTGCTCGGCGTTTTGTCGGATGACGGTGACGGTCTTGGCGAGGTCGCCGATCTCGTCGCCGCGATCGGAGCCGGGAATGACGACATCGAGATTGCCGCCGGCCATCTCGCCGAGAGCGCCGTTCAGCCGTGTCATCGGACGGGCGACGCCGAAGAAGGAGAAGATCACCGATCCGATCAACGCGATCACAGTCACGGCCCCGACCACCACGCTGACCTGGCTCGCCCGGGTGACAACCTCGGCGGCCTCTTCCCGCGAAGTACGGGCGTTGCGCTGCGAGATCTCGACCTGTTTCTCCATCAGCGCGTCCGCCTCCTCCACCGCCGTGCGGTTGGCGACGATGTCGGCCCGCAAGGCTTCGGTCTTGACCGACTCGTCGGTGATGGCAACGAACCGGTCGATGATGGCGCTCAGTCCGTCGATCAGCTCGTGCAGCTTCTTTTCATTGGTCTTGTCGCGCGTCTGCTTGAGCAGCGAGGCGAGCTGCGTCTTCGCGTATCCGATCGTCTGGACCAGCTTGGTTTCGCCCGTGAGACCGAAACGGAAGACCAGCGCCCGCAGCGCATTGACCTTGGCGTCGGCCTGATAGAACAGGCTTTCGACCTCGTCGCGGTTCTCGATGCGCGCGAACACCGACGAGTTGAGGGCGGTCTGGAACGCCCTGTACCACTCCCCGGAAATCGCATCGCGTTTCTCGGCCTGCTCCAGCGAATCCTTTTGCGCCTTGCCGAGGTCTTCGATGTTGGCGGCAAAGGAGTTGAGTAGCGACTTCACCTTGGTGAGCCGCTCCTGGGTCTCCTGCATTTGCGCGACGGCGAGCGCAGCGTCGACATCCTTGGCCTGCGCCGCCTTGAGCCGCTGCACATCGGCAATCCCCTTGTCGACCTGCTCGGGCGTCTTGGCGAGCCGGATATCGCGTGCGGCAACCTGCAACAGCCGCAACTCGATCTGCGCGGCAAGCACGCTGTCGATCACGCGCTGGGCTCGCGCGACGCGGACGTTGGCGGCTTCGACCGCCATCTCGGAGATCATCTGGTTGGCCACCATGCCCGCAGCCAGCAAAACGCCGATGGCGCCGGCAAGGCCGAGCTTGTTGCCGATACGATTGAACTTGATCATTGCTACGAACCCCGATCCCAAAGCAAACTCGCAGTGGTCCCGTGTCTCTGCGGACGCGGCCCTGAGTTTTTTCAGGCAGGCTAACCGCCCGGGCGTTACGTTTGGTTAATGCCCGGTCCCGTGCAATTACGAGTGGCTGCGACAACTCATCGCGCCTTTGTCGTTGAGCATGATCTTCGCCGAAAGATGCCCACCTTTGCGCTAACGCGGCCCTTCGGGTCGGGATCATGCTCCCTGCCAGCGCGCCGCCTCCAGCGTCTGCTGGGGTGTCTCGCCGAACAGGTCGCGGTAGAGATTGCGGAATTCGCCCATGTGCCAGAAGCCGTTGGCCAGCGCGATCGCCTTCACGTTTTCCGCCATGGCGCCCTGCACCAGAAGCTGTCGCACGGTCCATAGCCGCCGCAGCCGCACATAGCGGTGCATGCTTAGGCCCCGGACAACGTTCACCGCGTTGTTCAGCGTCCGCACAGAGACGCCGAATTCGCGGGCGACATCCATGCTGTGCAGGGTTCTGCCGGGATTGTCGTACAGGTATTCGTCGAGCTTGCGGACCAGGAGCAGGTATCGGCTGAGGTCCGCGCGTTCACCATCGCCCGGCGGCCGCGACCATTGCAGGACCCGGTCGGCCGCATTCAGGAGCGATTCCTCAAGTTGGCAGATCACCTGCGGCTGCTGCAACAAGTCGGCCGAATTCGACGCGAGCAGGAAGGCATCGCGCGTCACCGACTGCAGGGCGGCAAGCTCGGTTGGTCCCGTAGGGATCAGCCGGGCCTGACCGGACTGCAAGGGCCAGCCGCGGCCGTCGATTGCGTCGAATTTGACGAATGCGACGATGTTCGCCTGCGGCTCGACCATTTCGCATGAGGCCTCGCCCCTGATGAGGAGAACGGAGGGCATCCGCGCTTCCACGCCGTCGATGGTCACGGCTAGCGAATCGTCCATCACGAAGCCGATGATGGCTCCGGTCGAGTTGTACCGGCTTTGCAGGATGCGCGGGAACGTGCGCTGCAGGTAGACCGAACAGGATCCAAGCACCACAGCCGCGAAGCAAGCGGCGAAATTTCGCCAGTCCAGCGGTAGGCTTCTGGCATCGCCGAGCTGCTCGATGCTCCGGAAATGGTCGAAATCCGGGGAGCGATTGATCGTCAGGGCGCGCGAGCTGCGCAGCTGATCAAGCATGGGACTGCGCCTTCGGATCATCAACCGCATCCGGCTGCGCCGATCGAATTGGTCTGCGCTGGCCCTTATAACCGGCGGCCGGGATTCCCGGCCGCAACGTCGTTCATCGGCGATTTAGCTCCAAGGCGAAAGTCCCGTGAGTCCGGTCTTCTACGGACCTACAGGCGCGGTTACGCAGCCCGGACCGAGGTGAGGAACTTCGAGACCTCGATCTTGAGACGGCTGCTGTCGCCCGAGAGCATCTTGGCCGCCGACAGCACCTGCGTGGAGGCCGAGCCGGTCTCGGTGGCACCGCGCTGCACGTCCGTGATGTTGGACGACACCTGCATGGTGCCTTGCGCCGCCTGCTGGACATTGCGGGAGATCTCCTGCGTTGCAGCGCCCTGTTCTTCCACGGCAGCGGCTATCGTCGAAGAGATTTCCGACAGCCTTTCGATCGTGCCGCTGATTTCCTTGATCGCATTGACCGACTCGTTCGTTGCGACCTGGATGCCCGATATCTGCTGGCTGATCTCGCCGGTAGCCTTCGCGGTCTGCTCGGCCAACGCCTTCACTTCGGAGGCGACGACCGCAAAGCCGCGGCCGGCTTCCCCTGCGCGGGCTGCCTCGATGGTAGCATTGAGTGCCAGGAGATTGGTCTGGCCTGCGATCGTGTTGATCAGCTCAACGACGTCGCCGATGCGGCTCGCCGCCTTCGATAATTCGCTGACGCGGTCGTTGGTGGTGCGGGCCTGACCGACGGCTTCGGTCGCCATCCGCGCGGATTCCTGCACCTGTCGGCTGATTTCGGTAACCGAGGACGACAGTTCCTCGGTGGCGGACGCCACCGACTGCACGTTGGTGGAAGCTTCCTCGGAGGCCGCCGCCACGTTGGTCGCCAGTTCCTTGGACCGATCGGCAGTCGAGGACAGCGTGCCCGCTGAGGCCTCGAGCTGGCTCGAAGCCGAAGACACGGTGTCAACGATCTCGCCGATCATCGATTCGAATTCGCGGGTGATATTATCGACGCGGCGACCACGCTCGATCTTGGCCTCGGCGTCGGCGGCCGCGGCCTCGTCGGCCACCTTCTTGGCGATCAGCGCTTCCTTGAACACCTGCAGCGTGTCGGCCATGGTGCCGATCTCCGTCTTCTCGCCCTGATGCGGAACAACAGCAGTCAGGTCCCCCTTGCCGAGCGCCTGCATCGGCGTGACGATCGAGGCGATGCCGGCGGAAATGTCGCGGACCAGATAGAAGCTGACGCCCAGGCCGATGATCATGGCAGCGCCCAGGATGATCGAGAGCACCAGGAATGCGGCAGTGTAGCTGTCCGCGGCGTCGCGGGCCGCCTTGTCGGCGCCGGAATTGTTCAATTCGATGCTCTTCTTCAGGACTTCGTCGGCCTCGAGCCCGATCTTGTTGACGGACTTCGTATTCAGATCCTGGGCCTCCTTCGGGAACTTGCCGGCCTCCTTGCGCGACAGGGCTATGACCTCTTCGGTGCCCTTGGTGTACTTGTCCCAGAGGTCCGACCATTGTTTGTAGAGCGCGCGTTCCTCCGGCGAGGTGATCATCGGCTCGTACAGGGCGCGGGCCTTCAGGTTGCCTTCGACGACCGCAGCAAGCGTCTTTTCCATCGCAAGCTTCTCCTCGAGCGTCTCGTTCAGCATATGCTGGCGAATGACGTTGCGATAGGTAATGACGCCGGCGCGCAGGTCGCCAAGCACGCGAACGCTGGGCAACCAGATGGTGGTGATGTCCACCGTACTGGCGTTGATAGAGCGCATTTCCTTGACGGCGAGCAGGCCCATACCGGTCATGGCGACCAGCAGGAAGGCAACGACGGCGATGAGTTTGGTGCGGATCGAGATGGTCGAGAGCATGGCGAGAGACTTTGTTGTTGGCGCTTCGCGCTTCAATGAATTCCAGTAGTCGCAGCCCGGCGAATCCCAGGAATGCCCACAACCATTCATGCCCGCGACACCCTGCCGTTGTGTTAATGCGAACTGCCCGTAGGACTACGGTCAGGTCACGCGGTCGGCGAATAAAGCCGGAAAGCTCAGCGCATCAGCTTGAGCGCATCCAAAAAAAACTGCGGCCCGCCGAAATTGCCTGACTTCAGGGCAAGCAGCATCTCGCCTTTGCCGGCACCGACTGCGCGCAAAACCGGCACGCCTGCAGCGATTTCCTCGCCAACAAGGAATCCGGGAATGCCCAGCCGATCGACGACGGCGCCTGAAGTCTCGCCGCCTGCAACGACGAGACGGCGAACACCGGATCGCACCAGTCCTTCGGCGATGTCGGCCATCGCTTGCTCGATGGCATGCCCTGCGCGCGTGCGGCCATGACGTGATTGCAGGGCTGTGACTTCTTCCGGCGTCGCGCTGCTGGCGATCAGGACTGGACCGGAGTGGAGCCGTTCGGCCGCCCAGGCCGTCGCACGGCGCGCCTCCTCCTTGCCGGTGACGAGGCCATCGGTATCGAGCTGCAGCACCGGCATGATCGCTTCCGCATTGGCGATCTGCTGCAAGGTCGCCTGCGAGCAGCTGCCGGCAAGGCACGCCGCGGGCCCACCGACCGCCGCTCCCGAAGCTGCGTTCGATGCGGCAGCTTTCACCTTGCCGGACCTCACCAGCGCGCGCGCCAGCCCAAGCCCGATACCGGAGGCGCCGACCGAAAGCTGATGATCGGCCGCGACCGCGCCGATGATCTCGAGATCGGTGTCGAACACGGCATCAATGATGGCGGCGCCGGTGCCCTGCCCGGCCAATTCGTCAAGCCGCGTGCGAATGGCGCCGGGTCCGCGGGTGAGCGTTGCAAGATTGACCAGGCCGATCTTGGTCTTGCTCTGCCGCGCCAGTACCCGAACCAGATTGGAATCATGCATCGGATTGAGCGGATGATCCTTCAGCGGGCTTTCGTCCAGCGGCACGAGGCCGACGAACAGGTTACCCTGGTAGACGGTGCGGCCGGTTTCGGGGAAGGCCGGCGTCACCAGGACGATCTTCTCGCCGCAATCAGCGCGAAGCG
The DNA here is from genome assembly GCA_023432885.1 of Pseudomonadota bacterium. Lineage (GTDB taxonomy): Bacteria > Pseudomonadota > Alphaproteobacteria > Rhizobiales > Xanthobacteraceae > Bradyrhizobium. Next base: position 11,000 of record JAEZEU010000314.1, read on the forward strand.
CATCCATCACCGGGCCGATATTGCCGGCATCGGTGGAGTCGAAGGTCGAGCAGATCTTGAACAGGACATGGCCGGCGCCGCGGCCACGCAGCCATATTTCCGCATCGCGCGAGCGCGCCACCGCCTCGCTCGCCTCGATCGAACGGCTCTTCAGCGACACGACGACGGCGTCGACCACGGGCAAGCCCATATCGGCCGGAGGCACGCCGATCGTCTGCACCGTGCGCAGGCCCTGCCGGGTCAGCGTGTTGGCGAGATCGGAGGCGCCGGTATAGTCGTCCGCGATGCAGCCCAGCGCCAGCGTCACGGCCTTGCTCCCGCGTAAGGCCTGAACCAGCCAAGCCCGTCAACGGTCTTGCCGCGCGGATTGTATTCGCAGCCGACAAAGCCGCCATAGGCGAGCCGGTCGAGCTCGGCGAACAGGAACGGATAATTCAACTCTTCGCCATCGGGCTCGTTGCGCGAGGGAATGCTGGCGATCTGGATGTGGCCAATGACCGGCATCATCTGGCGCAGTCGCATGGTGACGTCGCCATGGATGATCTGGCAGTGGTAGATGTCGAACTGCAGTTTCAGGTTCGCGATCTTCAGCTCGTTGATGAGATCATGAGCGAAGGTGAAATCATTGAGGAAATAGCCGGGCACGTTGCGCGGATTGATCGGCTCGATGACCACGTCAAGGCCGTGCGGCGCGAAGAACTCCGCGGCAGTCGCCACCGATTTGTAGAAGGCTTCCACCGCCTTGCTGTCGGAGCGATTGGCGATTCCGGCCATCAGATGCACGCGCTTCACGCCGGTTGCCTGCGCATAGGGCAAGGCCGTGTGCAGGCTCTTCTTCAGATCATCGAAGCGCTCGGGCAGCGCGGCAAATCCCTTTTCGCCGGCGTCCCAATTTCCGGGCGGCAGATTGAACAGCGCCTGGGTGAGGCCGTTGTTCTTCAGCCGGTTGCCGACTTCCTCAGCCGGATGATCGTAGGGAAACAGGAATTCGACCGCATTGAAGCCGGCCTTCGCCGCGGCTTCGAACCGGTCGAGGAACGGCACCTCGGTGAACATCATGGAGAGATTGGCGGCAAAACGAGGCATCGACTGACCCCTTACTTTTCGCCCGGCAGTGTTGTGCCGGTGACCCTTGCATACATCCGTGCCACCGACGCATCGTCGTCCCGGCCCATGCCGGCGGCGGCCGTCATCAAGAACATCTGCAGCGCGGCGGCCGAGACCGGCACGGGAAAGCGCGCATTGCGCGCCATGTCCTGGATGATGCCGAGGTCTTTGACGAAGATCTCCACGGCGCTGCGCGGGGTGTAGTCGCCGTCGAGCACATGCGGCATACGGTTTTCGAACATCCAGGAGTTGCCGGCGGAGGCCGTAATCACTTCATACACCTTGCGGATGTCGAGCCCCTGCCTGGCTGCGAATGCCATTGCCTCCGAGGCGGCGGCGATATGCACGCCCGCGAGCAACTGGTTGATCATCTTGAACGCCGCGCCTTGCCCTGCGGCATCGCCGAGCTCGTAGAGCTTTGCCGCCATCGCATCGAGCGCCGGCCGCGCTTTGCCGAACGCGGCTGGACTGCCGGAGGCGAGAATGGTGAGCTCACCCTGCGCAGCGCGCTGTGCACCGCCGGAAATCGGCGCATCCAGATAGTGCCGGCCGCTTGCTTCCAGTTGTTTGGCGAGACGCCGCGCCACGTCGGGATCCATGGTGGCGGAGGAGATAAATACAGCGCCCTGTGGGAGCGTCCCGGCGACGCCGTTCGCACCGAACAGGATGGTCTCGGTCTGTGCAGCATTGACGACGACGCTGACAACTATGTCCGCATCCAAAGCGGCCTCTGCCGGCGTGTCCGCGCCCTTGCCGCCGCCGGCGACGAAGCGGGCGACGCTGTCCGCGGAGACGTCGCAGCCCGTCACTGCAAAACCCGCGCGCCGCAGCGAGGTCGCCATGCCAAATCCCATCGAGCCGAGTCCGATCACGGCGATGCGGGGGTTTGCGGTTTCTGACATGCGGCGCTTCCTTGCTTGCCGCATTTCCGGCGCGGCTTGACCTTGCCTATCACGGCTTGGCCGCGCTGCCAAAGCGTGAGACAAGGCGGCTTCTTGGGGAACGCAAGATGAGCGACGCCAAAATCCGCGAAGACATCTGCCGCTTCGGCCGCTCATTGTTCGAGCGGGGCCTGACGCCGGGCTCGTCGGGCAATATCAGCGTGAAACTCGACGATGGCGGCTGGCTGGTGACCCCGACCAATGCTTCGCTCGGTTTCCTCGATCCGGAACGGCTGTCGCGGCTCGGACCCGACGGGCGGCTGGTGTCCGGCGATGCCCCAACCAAGGAGGTGCCGCTGCATACCGCGCTGTACCAGACGCGCCATGCAGCAGGCGCAATTGTGCATCTGCACTCCACCCATTCTGTGGCGCTGTCGATGCTGCCCGAGGTCGACCCTCGCGCCGCGCTGCCCCCGATGACGGCCTATTACGTGATGAAGTGCGGCCAGACCGCGCTTGTCCCCTACTACCGGCCGGGCGATCCCGCCGTTGCGGATGCCATCAAGGGGCTGGCCGGGAAATATTCGTCGGTGCTGCTCGCCAACCACGGCCCGGTGGTCTCAGGCGACACGCTGGAGGCGGCGGTGTTTGCGATGGAGGAACTGGAGGAAACGGCAAGGCTGTATCTGCTGCTGCGCGGGCTGAACCCGCGCTATCTCTCGCCGCAGCAGGTGGCGGACCTGGCGAAGGTATTCGGGCTGACCCTGCCCGAGCATGGACACTGATCCTGCGGTCGGCGCAAATTGATTTGCTTCGGCGCACGGCACGGACAACATGCGCCGTGCCGTGAACGAGCTTTTCAGTTGTGTCAGTTGTCGGAGAAACCGCCATGAATTGCAACGTACCCCGCGCCCTACTTGTGACCGGTAGCCTCATCCTTTTGCCAGGTACCGCAAATCCGCAGACGCCGCATGGCGGTGTTGTCCCCGTTCTCAATGTGGAAGCGAACTGCAGGGCCACCCAGGAGGACGACAAAGGCCTGGCGAACGCACAGACCTACGACGCCTGCATGAGAGACGAGAAGACCGCCCAGCAGCAACTGAACCCGATTTGGTCTACAACTCCCGAGACAGTTCGCGGACAATGCTACGGTGAAGCCGTTGCCGGTGGAATCGAAAGCTACGTTGACCTGCTTTCCTGTATCCAGATGAACGGGTTTGGCCAGTCATCGAGTCCAGCAGGTTCGCTACGGGGAGCGAGCAAGAACCGAAACAAGGGATGACCGGGCCGGCACTGCGCAGCGAAAAGCTCATCAAGGCTGGGCAGTGCTGACGCTGCACGACCATGGCGGAAACCGGCTTCTCTGTCATTGCAGCGAAGCGGTCCACTTACCGCCAGCGCCGCAATGAATCCCTTCACTGCTGCCGGCAAGGAAACCAGTCACAATCCCAAATATGCCTTTCTCACGTCGGGATTGACCTTGATTTCTGCGGCCGAGCCCTGCATCAGCACGCGGCCGGTCTGCAGGATGTAGGCGCGGTCGGCGATGTCCAGGCACTCGGCCATGCGCTGCTCGACGATCAGCACGGTAAGGCCGGTGTCGCGGATGCGCTTCACAGCCTGGAAAATCTCGTCGACCAGCTTCGGCATGATGCCCTGCGACGGCTCGTCGAGCATGAGCAGCCGCGGCCGGGTCATCAGCGCGCGGCCGATGGCGAGCATCTGCTGCTCGCCCCCTGAGAGCGTCTCGGCGCGCTGGTCGAGCCGCTCCGACAGCCGCGGGAACAGGGTGAAGACGAGATCGAGCGGGCCCTCGCGATCGGGCTGGCCGCGAAAAAGATAGCTGCCGAGCCTCAAATTGTCGCGCACCGACAGGCGCGGAAACAGCCGACGGTTTTCCGGCACATAGGCGATGCCATGCGAGGTGATGACATGCTGGGCCATGCCGTCTATGCGCGTGCCGTCGAAGGTGACGGTGCCGGAGCGCGGCCGCTCGGCGCCCGCGATGGATTTCAATA
>JAEZEU010000315.1 GCA_023432885.1 Pseudomonadota bacterium
GTCAGCCCGCAGGCCTCCGCGAGCAGGCGTGTATAATAGGGCTGCACCACGTGCGCATCGGCCGCCGGCGATACGCTCGGCGCACTCAGCACATTGGCGATGTTCTGCGGCACGCGCGCGTTGAGACCGCTGGCGGTGACGCGAAAACTCATCGTTTCTCCATCCCCGACCGGATCGATCGTCAGGGTGCCGCCGCGCGGAATGGTCTGCTGCGCAATCACCAGCATGTTGAGCAGCAGCTTGACCCGGTTCTTCGGCAACAGCAGGCGCGGCAGATTCCAGCCGAGCGTGATCTTGCCGTCCTCGATATGGCCCTTGGCCATCGTGTGGGCGTCGCCGAGATCGATCTGCGCGCCCGCCGAGCCGGCCGCACCGAATGCCAGCCGGCAGAATTGCAGCCGGGCGGAGGCGGTTTTGGCGCTCTTGCGGATCAGGTCCAGCGCGAAATCGCGATCTTCGGGCTTGGGATTGTCGTCAAGCACTTCAAGCCCATTGACGATCGCGCCGACCGGACTGATGAGATCGTGACACACACGCGAGCACAGCAGCGCCGCAAGCTCTAGGGCGTCGGGGGCGGGACCGGGAGTTGAAGTGCCAGACATCAGATGTTCCTGGAAAGCTGCACGGTTTAGCCGCGAATCACGCATGCTTTCGGGTTTGATACACTGCGGAAGCTTGGGCTGCCAGCCAAGGGCGGCAGCGGTTTTGGGAATGAACAACCATGAGAACTAGGCCGTGAATGAGGCATGTTCGCAACTGATCGAAGGCGAGGCGGCGGCACGACTGATCGAGCCGCTCACCGAGCTGGTGATTCGCGCCGGAGAAGCGATCCTCGCGGTCAACCGCGCCGCCATGACGATCGAGGGCAAGCAGGACGGCTCGCCGGTAACCGAGGCCGACTGCGCCGCAGACCGGATCATCGGCGAAGGGCTGGCGCGGATCGCGCCCGAAATACCCTCGCTCTCGGAAGAGCGCGTCCATCTGGCGAAGCCGCCCTATCGCGGCAGCTTTTTCCTGATCGATCCGCTCGACGGCACCAAGGAATTCATCAGCGGCCGCAGCGAATTCACCGTCAACCTCGCGCTGGTCAGCCGCGGCACGCCGCTGCTGGGCTTTGTCAGCGCGCCCGCACTCGGCCTGCTCTGGCGCGGACTGGTCGGGCGGGGCGCCGAGCGGCTCGTGCTGGCCGGCACGACGGTCAAGTCGGTCGAGCCGATCCGCACCCGCCCTCACCCGCCGCAAGGCACACCCTGGAAAGTGGCGGTCAGCCGCTCCCATGGCGACAGGCGGACGGAAGGCTTCATTGCCGAACGGCCGGGAGCGGTGCGGGCCGAACTCGGCTCGGCGGTCAAGTTTGCCCGGGTTGCCGAAGGCGCCGTCGATATCTATCCCCGCCTTGGCCCCACCTCCGAATGGGATGTCGCTGCCGGCCATGCCGTGGTCACCGCGGCCGGAGGCAACGTCACGGACTCCAGGGGAGCGGCGCTGCAATTCGGGCTCGGGCAAGAGGGCTTCATCGTGCCTGAGTTCATCGCCTGGGGGGATCCTTCGGCCGCATCGTTCTGAGAGACTTACTGCGCCAGCGTCTTTTGCAGCTGCGGCCAGCGGGCCTGCGCATCTTTCAGAAAGCGCGCCGGGTCGGCGGCAAAAGCGTTGCGGCTCTCCTCGCGGCCGAACAGATAGAGCCGCTGTCCCGCCACCACGAAGAAGCGGGGATTGCCGGCACGCGCTACCCCGCGGGCGACGTCGGTCGGGTCGTAGCCGCCGAACTGCGGACCATAGATCTCCGGATGCGCGGCAAAGGCGTCGCGATTGCCGGCGTTGTGAAAGCGCCAGACTGCGCCGGCCTCGGACGCCTCGAAGTCCGGCAGACCCCGGACCGGCCGGGCGTCGGTAAAATAGGCGACGGGATCGAACCCCTCGATGGCGAGGCCCGAATAGCGGTTCACCACGATCCGCTCGGTGGTCGAGCCCAGGGCGGCCCGATCCAGGCCAATTAGCGCGAAAACGGCCACCAGAAGGGCAAACAAGACCAATCCGGGCGCTCGGCGGCAACTTTCCTGCCGTTCTGCCGTCATAGTTGCTATCAATAACATTCGAGTCGAGGGGACACTGGACGCAACCTAAAGCCGAGGATGTTGGCGTCAGGTTAAGGCGGCGGCCGGATACTGATACCAGAGGTCTTTTCATGATTATCGCATCACGCCTTGCCGCGGTCGCGTTTGCCGCGTTGCTGTGCTTGGCCGGTCCGGCCATTGCGCAGCAGGGGCAACCGCTTCCGCCACCGCCGCCACCCTCGGGGTACCAATACCCGCCACCGCAGCGGCAGGAGACGCCGACCAACTACGGACCGGAAGAGCTGGTCCATGCCGGCCACAAATTCTTCGGCAACGTCTCGCGTGGCCTCGCCTCCGTGATCGAGCGCGCGGTCAGCCAATGGGGCCTGCCCAACGGCTACGTGCTCGGCGAGGAAGGCTCGGGCGCGTTCGTCGCGGGCCTGCGCTACGGCGAGGGCACGCTCTACACCAAGAACGCCGGCGACCTGCGTGTCTACTGGCAGGGCCCCTCGGTCGGCTTCGACTGGGGCGGGGACGGCGCGCGCACCATGACGCTGGTCTACAACCTGCCCTCGACGCAGGCGATCTATCAGCGCTTCGTCGGCATCGACGGCTCGGCCTATATCGTCGGCGGTTTCGGCATGACGGCGCTCACCGCCAACAACATCGTGCTGGTGCCGATTCGCTCCGGCATCGGGCTGCGGCTCGGCGCCAATATCGCCTATCTCAAATATACGCCGCGCGCGACCTGGAATCCCTTCTGACGCGCTAGATTCCTGCTTTGAGCGTATCCTTCATGCGAACCGGTATCCACTTCGCCTGGAAACGCCTGGCGGCGGGCAGGCTGCCCGCCGTCGCATCAAGATTCACGTTAACGTGCCATAGAGCACGCCTTGGGGCTGGCGCCTTGCCCGTCAGCCGTGGCAATGTCTTTGGTAAATCTTCCATTACTGGCGGGGAGAAATCTTCATGATCGAACCGATCATGTATCTCGCGATCGGTTTTCTGCTCTCGATGCTGGTCGGACTGATGATCGTGCCGCTGGTGCATAACCGCGCGGTGCGGCTGACGACCAAGCGCATGGAAGCCGCAACGCCGCTGTCGATGGCCGAGATCCAGGCCGACAAGGACCAGTTGCGCGCGGAATTCGCCA
>JAEZEU010000327.1 GCA_023432885.1 Pseudomonadota bacterium
CTTGCAGCCGCGCGACCTCGCTCTGCAATGCAGCGACCCTTGCCCTCAGCAAGACGACATTGCCTGCCTGGCGCCGCCCCGGTCTTTGCGGCGTGTGGCGTATTTCGGCGAGATCAACACTCACTCGCGCCCTGCCGTCGTTTGAAAGCGAGCGCGGCAGGCGGAGCCGCTTCGCAAGCGAACGGGCGGCCCCGGGCGATATCTTCAGGCGCTCGCCCAGAGCGCTATAGGTCAGAATCTCAACGGACATCGGTTGTTCTCCCCGAACGAACCGCGCTGGTATCGGTTGGCAATGACCGGAATAGTTAACGGCAGGTTAGAGCCGATACGGTTAATGGATCGTTAACAACGGCCCAACAAGCTGTCGGCAGCCGCGATGCTCGTTTTGAGCCAGCGGCCGCAGGGCGAACCAGGCGAAAGCCGCAGTCCGCCCCGTGCCCAGCCGAAGGTGGCTTGCGCGGCGCCTGGTAATTGGCACGCCCTCGCAAGTCCCACAGGCTGATCCGCCTCAGGCTTGTTGCCGTTGCGTCAGCGACGACCCGCCTACCGTGGCGCGGGCTGCAATTGCAGTGGCGGCGTCCGGGCTTGCGACGCCTGCGCAGGCCTGCGCGCGGGGTCGGCGGCCGGCCGGGGAAGCGGCGCAGGCATTCTCGCCCGCTGCTCCTGTTCGGAAGCCTTCGCCACAAGGCGTGCGATCTGCTCCTCGTTCGCCCTGAATTGCTCAGCCGCCTTTGCATTGTCGCTGGCCATTCGCTCCTGACCTGCCTTGAGTTCTTCGATGCCCTGCTGCACCGTCGCGAGATCGCGTGTGATCGTCTGCAGTAACTGCAGCGTCTCGGGAGGCGTTTCCGCGGCCGGCGGCGAGGCACTGCCTTGCGACCCGCTCCCGGCAGAAGGTGCCGCTTGCGGAGTTTCTGCATCCGCTGTCGCCAGGCGAACGCCGGTCGGGGCCTGCTGCGCGGAAGGCTCTGGTTTTGCCTCCGCTGGCCACAAGGCTGAGCCGATGTAAGGCTCCACCCACCTCGCGATGACTGGCCTTGCAGCTTGGCCGTAAGAGGACTGTGAAATGAAGGCCGCGCCGGCGATGCAGGCTGCTGCCAGCAAGCCGAGAAATCCGCGCACCACCGGTCTGCCATGCGATTGCTTGCGGCGAGGAATGGCCGCAGGCTGGCGCGCAGCCTCCTGCTCCATTTTCGCCAGCTGTTCAGTCAGCCGCGCCAGTTGCTCGTCGGCGCGGGCGATCTGTTCATAGGCGTGCGCCAGCCGTTCATCGGCGCGCGCGGCCAGCACTTCGTTCGCTTCGGTTGATTTCGGCACCACTGTGGAGTCCATTGGGCACTCCTTTCCCGTCCGGTTACCCGAAGAAGGGCGGTTGGATTCATCCACGAAGAACCCAAGCACTCAATGAAGATTTGACTAAAGCAAGGCCAAGCAATGGAGAGTGTGCGGCGGCCTTCGGAATCGACCGGCCGCCGGCTCGCACACCCCTGGCAAAGTGCACGACAAAAGGCACAGGAACTCCGCGCCGGTCATTGGGGGTGGCTGGACGGACGGATTTGACCTCTAATGCCGCTGGACACTGGTCACTGCGCTCATCGGCAAAGCACTGTCCGGCACATGTCTGGATTGCACACGCAGCTTCTGTTTGGGATTTGGGCTCTACTACTCATGTGCGGGTTGCGACTTTCCTCAAGCAATCGCTGCAGCAGAATATCTTGGTCGATTCCCCCAGTACGGGCATGATGGCTTTTGGTGACGCGACCAGGAGGATGGCAATTTCGACGCAGCCTGGAAGGAAGCCCTCCCGAGGGCCGTTTTTCGATAGGGGATGAAGTCCTGAAGATGGCTATGACCGACGAACAGCTTGCCGAGATGCACAGATTCCTTGCCGAGTACCATCGCGGGCTCGCCAAGCAGGCAGCGCTCGACGTTATGCAGCAGTATCACGCTGATCTTGCGCAGCGTCTCGCCGACGAGGCCGCGCTGATACCGAGACGGACGGCAATTGCGCAACGGCTTCAAGAACGCGAACGGCATACAAGAGACGATGGCGCGTGAGCCGCGCTGATGGCGGGGCTGGTGTGAAGACTTGCAGGTAGGTTAGGCGAAGCCGTAACCAACCTGAACGGCGGATTGCGCTTCGTTAACGAGCTATTTGTACGACGAACTCGGTTCCGCAGCTACTTTGGCGAATTCTGCAGTAAAACTTGCGATCGTACCTATCGCCAGGAATCCTAGGAAGCAGAATTTTTCCCGGGTACTCATTTCGCGATATAATTTGGAGATTGCGGAGCCCGCTTTGTTGCGCACGAACTCGAAGTTCTCGGTGAGTCGATTTCCAATCACAACATTGAGCGCACGAAACAAATCCGAAACTTCGTCTTCATTGAGACTTTCTCGCCGCTCCTTGTGGACCATACCATTGCGAATATTGTTAATTATCTGCGCTGGCCTCATTCTGAAGTCCGGAATTCCCAGAGCCAGCAAAAAGTTTATTTTTTGCGATGGATACCGCCAACCAGCCTTTTCCGGCTTCAGCAGTATTTTTCCAATCACGTGATCTAATGCGCGTTCAAGTTCAAGATGAACTCGCAAAACTGAGCCAACGTCATCCGGGGTATCCATCGCCCGTATAAGCCTGGCGACATCAATATTGAAATCGAATACGATGTCGCTGGGCATTCAAAATGCTCCGTCACAACGGCAAATTGTCGTGCTTCTTGACGGGTATCTCGACTTTCTTGTCCTTCAGCATCGCCAGCGCCCTTGCGATGCGCTTGCGGGTCGAGTGCGGCATGATGACGTCGTCGATATAACCGCGCTCCGCCGCGATGAAGGGTGACAGGAAACGGTCTTCGTATTCCCTGGTGCGGGCGGCGATCTTGTCGGGATCGTTCATGTCGGCACGGAAGATGATTTCCACCGCGCCCTTGGCGCCCATGACAGCGATCTGCGCGGTCGGCCAGGCGTAGTTCATGTCGGCGCCGATCTCCTTCGATGCCATGACGTCGAAAGCACCGCCATAGGCCTTGCGGGTGATGATGGTGACGAGCGGCACCGTCGACTGCGAATAGGCGAACAGGAGCTTGGCGCCGTGCTTGATCAGGCCGCCATATTCCTGCGCGGTGCCCGGCAAAAAGCCCGGCACGTCGACGAAGGTGACGATCGGGATGTTGAAGGCATCGCAGAAGCGGACGAAGCGCGCGGCCTTGCGCGAGGCGTCGCTGTCGAGCACGCCCGCCAGCACCATCGGCTGGTTGGCGACGAATCCCACGGTGCGGCCGGCGATACGGCCGAAGCCGGTAATGATGTTCTTGGCAAAGGTCTCCGAGATCTCGAAGAAGTCGCCCTCGTCCACGACCTTCAGGATCAGTTCCTTCATGTCGTAGGGCTTGTTGGGATTGTCGGGGATCAGCGTGTCCAGGGACTCATCGACGCGCTCGATGTTGTCGAAGCTCGGCCATTCCGGCACACCGTCGGAATTGTTGGAGGGAAGGAAGTCGATCAGCCGGCGCATCTGGAGCAGCGCCTCGACGTCGTTCTCGAAGGCCCCGTCGGCAATCGAGGAGCGCGTGGCATGCACGGAAGCGCCGCCGAGTTCTTCCGCGGTGACGACCTCGTTGGTCACGGTCTTCACCACGTCGGGGCCGGTGACGAACATGTAGCTGGTGTTCTTCACCATGAAGATGAAGTCGGTCATGGCAGGCGAATAGACGTCGCCGCCGGCGCAGGGGCCCATGATGACGGAGATCTGCGGGATCACGCCTGACGCAATGACGTTGCGACGGAACACGTAGGAATAGCCCGCAAGGGCCGCAACGCCCTCCTGAATGCGCGCGCCCCCGGCGTCGTACAGGCCGATGATGGGGGCCCTCGCCTTCATCGCCATGTCCTGCAGTTTCGTAATCTTCAGCGCGTGCGTCTCCGACAGCGACCCGCCGAACACCGTAAAATCTTTCGCAAACACAAAGGTCTTGCGGCCGTTCACGGTGCCCCAGCCCGTGACGACGCCGTCGCCGGGAACCTTGGTCTTCTCCATGCCGAATTCGATGGAGCGGTGCTCGACGAACATGTCGAACTCCTCGAACGAGCCCTTGTCGAGCAAAAGCTCGATGCGCTCGCGCGCGGTGAGCTTGCCGCGCGCGTGCTGCGCCTCGATGCGCTTCTCGCCGCCGCCGAGCTTTGCGCCCGCGCGCCGGGCTTCAAGGGTATCCAGGATGTCCTTCATTTGCTTCCGCCCGTCTAAAACACTATTTGTCCCGGCGGAACCGCTCCCGCCCCAAGATGGCCGCGTTCTTAACACGGCCTTTTCAGAAGCGGAAACCGCCTTGGGGACCGATAAAGCCGGCCGACGCGGTACGATAATCCAGACAAATCAATGGAAAAGCAGCACATGAACAAGACCACCGCAACTCCCGCGACCGGCGCCGCCACGGGCGGGGTACGCCTCCTGCTGCGGCTGGAGGGCGTGGTGCTGTTTGCCGGGATGACCCTGCTCTACGGCGTCTGGGATGGCTCGTGGTGGGTCTACGGCATCCTGTTCCTGGTTCCGGACTTGAGCTTTGCGGCGTATCTTGCCGGGCCTAGGGCGGGCGTCATCGTCTACAACGCGGCGCACTCCTATCTCGCACCGGTCGGGCTGATGACCATCGGCTTTGCCTTGGCTGCGCCGCTGACGCTGTCGCTCGCCATGATCTGGCTCGCCCATATCGGCATCGACCGCGCGCTCGGCTACGGCCTGAAATACCAGGCGGGATTCGCATTCACCCATCTCGGGCGGATCGGCAAACGCGCGCCGGAATGAACCGCCGCCCGCGGAGTTCCACCGACCCAACGCTGCTTGCAGCCGATTTGCTATAACGAAGAAGCTTGTCCCAAACACGGCTTGGGAAGAACCATGACGAGGTCAGCGGCAATCTCGCCACCCTCGCGGCAAGGCCGTGAGCGAGTTCCTGCGGCGCTGTTCAGATTGGGGTAAATTGACCTGCGCCGCGCACTCAGCTCGCCTCCAATTGGAGGTGAGCCGCGGATGCGAAGCATCGAAGTCCTCAAATCGCGCCGATATCAGCGAGGCACTGCTGCGTGACCGTCATGCGCGCCGCGGTGAGTTCCGGCGTCTTGCAGTCCATGTTCATCGCAAACACGGTTTGCTCGTTGCCCTTCTCGGCCCAGCCGACCAGCCAGCCCAGTGACGGCTGACCGCGCTCGGCGCCCAACAGGCCGGTCTTGTAGCGGATGACAGCGTCACCGATCTTGGCGACCGGCAGGATGTCGCGCACCAGCTCCTGGCTTCGTTTCGACACCGGCAACACGCCGCGACGCAATCGGTCGAGGAAATCGACCTGCTGCATCGGATCGATGCGCAGCTCGCCTGTCAGCCAGAACTGGTCGATGCCGCCGCCGATGTTGTGGTTGCCGTAGTCGAGCAGATCGACATATTTCTGCATCCGCTCGGCACCAATGCGGCGCGCGATCTCCTGGTAGACCGGCACGGCGGAAGCACCAATCGCCGAGCGCAGCGTGTGATCTCTGTTCCAGGCCTCGATGCTGCGCTTGGTGCCATCCCACTTGAAAACATCCTTGTCGGGATCGGCGACCACGCCGGTCTCAAGCGCAATCAGCGAATTCGGAACCTTGAAGGTCGAGGCCGGCAACCGGTCCTGGCCCGAGCGGAGCTTGTCGCTGGCGATGATGAGGTAATCGTCAACCTTGTAGCCGACGAAGGTGCCTTCAGTGCCGAGGTCAAAGAAACGCTTGGCGAGATCGTTGCGGAACTCGCTGCGCTGGGTGGAGACGCCGGCGAAGCTGCGGGCAGGAATGAAGGTTGCGGCGGCGAGAAGACCGAGCGCATGGCGGCGATGAATCACGAAAGTACCGGCGATAGAGTTGGGCTGCGGCGGCAGATGCCGATGGCATGTTGGTAAAACAATGGCATTTTGTCGTCCAGGGGATATCGCGGGCTAGACTTTAGCCGAGCACTTCCACAATCAGGCGAACATGGCAATCGAGGACGGCGCGATGGGTGAGCTCATGCGAGAGACGGTCGTTGCAAACGTCCTGGCCTATGTGGCGGCCTGGAACGAACCTGACGCGGCAGCGCGGCTGAGTATCCTCAGCGGCTGCTGGGCGGATGACGCCGTTTATGTCGATCCGAATGTGGAGCTGAAGGGACGCACGGCCCTCGTCCAGCATATCTCAAAGGTTCAATCCGGCCGGCCCGGCGCACGGATCGAGGTCATGAGCGGCATCGACCTCCACCACAACGTCCTGCGCTTCCTGTGGCGGCTCAAGCGGGCCGACGGCAACGCGGGCGATATTTCGATCGATTTCGGCGAAGTCGACGCAAACGGCAGGTTGACGAAGATTGCCGGCTTCTTCGGCGAGACCCCAAGCATGTAGCTCAGCGCACCCTGCCTGACAGCCGCAGCACGAAGATCAGGACCTCTGCGACCGCCTTGTAGAGTTCGGCCGGAATCTCCTCTCCAAGCTCGACCTTGGATAGCGCGCCCGCCAGCACCTCGTTCTCCTCGATCGGAATATCGTGGGCTCTGGCAAGCTCGACGATCTTGGCGCCGATCGCGCCCTTGCCCTTGGCGACGACGCGCGGCGCGCCGGTACGGTCGTAATGCAATGCCACCGCAAGCTGGTTAATATCCGTGCTCACAGCGCGCGATCCAGGAAGTGGCCACCGAGTCTCATTTGCGGCTGCGGCGGCACTCCGTCGCGGATCACGATGTCGCCGGGCTTGAGTTCCGCCCGCGCCAGCGCGTGGGCCAGTTCGGCGCTGCCGGCGCGGAGTCTTTCCGCAGTCGCCGGCCGCTCCGCCCACATCCGCACGGAGG
>JAEZEU010000363.1 GCA_023432885.1 Pseudomonadota bacterium
CGATCGGAAATTTCGAAGAAAAAATGATCGGGAACATGATCAGGCGAGGTTACGATCCGCAATTCGCCAAAAACTGTTTCGAACAGATCAAGGGCTTTGGCTCCTACGGCTTTCCGGAGAGCCATGCCGCAAGCTTTGCCCAGCTCGTCTATGTCTCTTCATGGTTGAAGCACTATCACCCCGACGCCTTCTGCTGCGGGCTGTTGAATTCCCAGCCGATGGGCTTTTATGCGCCGGCGCAGATCGTCGGCGATGCCATCAAGAACAAGGTCAAGGTGCGTCCGATTGATGTGTCATACAGCTTCGCGCAAAACACACTGGAAGAAAAAGATGGAAATCACCACGCCGTGCGCCTGGGCTTCCGCCAGATTGACGGCTTTCACTGGCTCGATCCGGATGAGGAGCGGTTGAAACAAGTTCAACCGTCGTTCCGGGGCACGCGAAGCGTGAACCCCCATACGCAATTGCGCATTGGGGAACCTCGAGATTCTCAGGTGCGCAATTGCGCACCGGGGTTCGATGCTATCGCATCGCCCCGGAATGACGACGTCGAAATCGACGACTGGGCCTCCCGTATCGTCGCCGCACGCAGGCGCCGCCCCTTCACTTCGCTGGAAGACTTTGCCCGCGACACCGGCCTGCCCAAGCGCGCGCTGATCATTCTCGCCGATGCCGACGCCTTCCGCTCCCTCGGCCTCGACCGGCGCGCGGCGCTATGGGCGGTGCGGCGGCTGCCGGACGACGTGCCGCTGCCGCTGTTCGAGGCTGCCGCCGCACGCGAGCAGCCGGACGAGAATGCAAGGCCTTTGCCGGCGATGCCGCCGCCGGAACAGGTCGTCGCCGACTACCAGACCATCCGCCTGTCGCTGAAGGGTCACCCGATGGAATTCTTGCGCGAGAAATTTTCGCGCGAGCGGATCGTCCCCTGCAAGGATGTCAACCATCGCAACGACAAGCGCACGGTGCGCTGCGCCGGTGTGGTGCTGGTGCGCCAGCGCCCAGGCAGTGCCAAGGGCGTGGTGTTCATGACGCTGGAAGACGAGACGGGGATTGCCAACATCGTGGTGTGGCCGAAGGTGATGGAGAAGTACCGGAAAGAAGTGATGGGCGCGCGCCTCATCCTGGTCGAGGGCTACATCCAGAGCAGCCCCGAGGAAGTCACGCATTTGGTCGCTCAGCGCCTCACCGACCGCTCGCACGATCTCATTGGCCTCGCCAACGACGCGCTGTCACGCAAGCCCGCAGTGCCCGCAGGCCCCGCCTTGGTCGAGCCGCTCAACGACGACCGCCGCGATCACGGCGAGAACTCCCCGCAGAAAATCCGCCACCCCCGCAACGTCCGCATCCTGCCGCCATCACGAGATTTTCATTGAGAATTCTCCAATGCGGACCCATCTGACGAACCTTGCGACGCTGGCATTGATTGGAGCAGCTTCCTGATGGTCCAAGGCAGTCGCCGGCTATGTCAAAATCAGAAGTTTATCACTTGACGATTCTGTAAATCGGAAGTATATGCGCCGTATCCCGTCCACGAGGGGACGTATCGCGATCGTCACGGCACGTTGGCGCGGGATGCGATGGACGCTGCGGCGTCAGGCGGGTCTTGCTCGCCGGGCGAAACGTTCGCAGCGTACGGCGAAGTCGTGTGGTCCTGGCGCCGCGACCGTGGCGTCTATCCGCCCCGCCTGTGTGGGGACGGCAACGGTGACAAAAACCGCCGCTCACCGGGGAGAGCACGTATAAGCCGTAAAACCATTGCGCGGGGAAAGCCGGGATGTCTCGGCTGTACCTGTCAAATCCGTGTGCGTTCCTTTCACCACCATTGCACACGGTGCTGCGGGCGCAGTCGGCGCCCGGCTTTCCCTGCGCCCTCTCTCTGCGCGAGAGGGACATGAGATTACAGAACCCGGGCGAAAAACGAGCCGCGGGAATGAGAACGCATGTTTCAGTGTCATTGGGAGGAGCGAAGCGACGAAACAATCTTTCTTTACTGCGGCGAAGCTGGATTGCTTCGCTTCGCTCGCAATGACGAACGAAAGACATCGCTCACTCTACTCCACCGCAGCCCCTACCGGCGGACCGCCGGGCGGGCGGTGCAGGAAAGTGATGGTGAAATAGGCCCCCAGCCATGATCCCACCGCGGCAAATACGACATAGATCCAGTTCTCGGTGTAGCTGATCACCGCATAGGACGACAGCACATACCAGATGCTGCTCCAGGTCGCCGCCGGGACGCGCTTCTTCGCCACCACGCTCGCGGTAAACATGACATAGACTGCGTCGGTGAGGGCGGTGGCGAGCAGCACGCCGCCCGCGGTCAGGGGATCGATGGACGCCATTGCAACTCCTTGGCCAGTGAGACATCGTTCAGAAAACTTGGAGCATGATCCCGAACCGAGGGGCGGCATTAGCGAAAAGTGGGAACCGGTTTTCGGACAAAATCAAACCGCAAGAGCATGCAGTCAAAATGCGGCAAGGTTGATGACGATGCAAAGCCCTCGCGAAATTCTCGCAGATGTCTGGACCTCCGCCGGCGGGGACGCTGCCGCTCTCGAAACCGTGACGCTGACCGGCGAGGAACCGCAACTTCCGTCTTCATTCCGCATAGCCGCGGCCGCGCAAGTCAGCATCGCCGCAGCGGGCCTTGCCGCCGCGGAAATCTGGAGGTTGCGCAGCGGTGAAATGCAGCATGTTGCCGTCGACATGCGCCACGCCGTCGTCGAATGCCGTTCCGAGCGTTACTTGCGCGTCGAGGGCAAACCGCCGCCGCCGGCCTGGGACGCCATCGCGGGCATCTACAGGACTGGCGATGGCCGTTTCGTGCGATTGCATACCAATTTCCCGCATCACCGCGCCGCCGTCTGCCAGGTGCTCGACTGCAAGGCCGAGCGCGACGATGTGCAGGCCGCACTCCTGAAATGGGAAGCCGAGGCTTTCGAAACGGCCGCCTATGCTGCCGGCGGCGTGGTCGCCATGATGCGCTCATATGACGAATGGTCGGCGACCGTTCACGCCAAAGCGCTGGCAGAGTTGCCGCTGATCTCAATCGATAAGATCGGCGACGCCGCGCCAAAGTCCTGGCCCAGGGGCGATCGGCCGCTCGCCGGTGTTCGTGTGCTCGACCTCTCGCGCGTCATCGCAGGTCCCGTCGCCGGCCGCACGCTCGCCGCGCACGGCGCCGACGTGATGCTGATTTCCGGCCCTGGCCTTCCGGAGATCCCGTGGCTCTCCATCGACAATGGCCGCGGCAAGCTTTCGAGCTTTGTCGAACTAAAAAGCGAAGATGGGCGCGCTGCCATGCGCGAGCTGCTGGCGCAGGCCGACATTCTTTCACAAGGCTACCGGCCGTGCGCGCTGGCCGCGCTCGGCTTTGCGCCCGAGGATGCAGCCAAGATCAATCCAGGCATCGTCTATGTCACGCTGTCGGCTTACGGCCACGCAGGCCCGTGGGCGGAGCGGCGCGGCTTTGACTCGCTGGTGCAGACCGCCACCGGCTTCAACCATGCCGAGGGAGAGGCAGCGGGCGTGAGCGGACCAAAGGAGCTGCCGGCGCAGATGCTGGATCACGCCACCGGCTACTTCATGGCGTTCGGCGCGATGACGGCAAGGGCACGCCAGGCGCGCGAGGGCGGCAGCTGGCTTGTCCGGGTGTCGCTGGCGCAGACCGGGCGATGGCTGTGGAATCTCGGGCGGCTCGCAGATGGGCTGAAAACCCCGGATTTTCACGGAGATGCAGTCAGGCCTTTTATCGCAGAGACTGCCTCCGGCTTCGGTACCTTGCATGCGGTCATGCCATCAGCAATCCTGTCACAGACGCCGGCCTTCTGGGCGCGTCCCTCGATGCCGCTCGGCAGCCATCCGCCGCATTGGCCGATGGCTGACTAAGATGCCTGACTAAAAAGCGCGATTAACCTGACGTGAACGGCCGATCCCGGCAGGGGCAAATTTTAACTGCAAACGCTAAGGCTCCCCGCTTTTTTCGTTTGTCTGAAACAACAAATGAGCACTATTAGCGCGTCGATGAGGCGGGACTAGCCAGCCGGAATCATCGAGGAAATGACCGGATTGCATGCGCGACGAAGTTGCCAAGAAGAAACAATGGCTTAGCCGGCGGCAACAGGTCGCCGGCGCGTTATTGGTCGTGCTCGCTGCCGCCGGCCTGTATGGGTTCCTGCAGTTCAGGGCCCCCTCGCGCGGACACTCCGACGTCTCCAGCCAGTCGCGCAAGGGTCTTGCCCGCTACGTGCCGACCCCCGCCGAATGGGCGGCCATGACCGTCCAGCCCGTGGTGGAAAAGCCTTTCCGTGCCGAGCACGTCACCGAGGGCAAGATTGCCATCGACGAGGATCGCTCGACGCCGGTGTTCTCGCCCTATACCGGCCGGGTTACCAAACTGCTGGCGCGGCCGGGCGATGCCGTCACCAAGGGCCAGCCGCTGTTCACGATCGAGGCGGCGGACACGGTGCAGGCACAGAACGATTTCATCGCCGCAATGACTGCGATGAACAAGGCGAAATCGGCACTTGGTCTTGCCGAAATCCAGAACAAGCGCGCCAGCGATCTGTTCGAGGGCAAGGCGGTGCCGCTGAAGGATGTTCAGCAGGCCCAGGCCAATCTGATCCAGGCGCAGAACGACATGCGCTCGTCTCAGACGGCGCTGGAAGCCGCGCGCAACAAGCTCAAGATCCTCGGCTTCAACGAAGAGGACATCGACAACTTCCGCCAGAAGGGCAGCATCAACCCGGAGATCACCATTTTTGCGCCGATCGCGGGCACCGTGGTCCAGCGCAAGATCGGGCCCGGCCAGTATGTCGGCGCCGGCTCCAGCGATCCCGTCTACGTGATCGGCGACCTCTCCAGCGTCTGGCTCACAGCTTTCGTCCGCGAGAGCGACGCTGCGGCCGTCGCGATCGGGCAGGAGATAG
The DNA here is from genome assembly GCA_023432885.1 of Pseudomonadota bacterium. Taxonomy (GTDB): domain Bacteria; phylum Pseudomonadota; class Alphaproteobacteria; order Rhizobiales; family Xanthobacteraceae; genus Bradyrhizobium. The sequence goes on from JAEZEU010000363.1 coordinate 4,926, forward strand.
CCTTCACCGTGCTGGCGCTGCCCGGAAGGCCGCTGGCTGGCCGCATCAACTACGTTGCCGCCGCTATCGATCCGGCGACGCGCCGGCTCCTGGTGCGGGCGACCATCGACAACAAGGAAGGGCTCTTGAAGCCCGAGATGTTCGCCAACGTCACGATCTATTCGCCGAGCGATCATGCCGCGGTGGGCGTGCCGAAGACCGCCCTGATCTACGAAGCCGATCAGGTACGGGTCTGGGTCGCGCTGGACGACAAGTCCATCGAGCTGCGCCAGATCAAACCCGGCCTCACCAATGGCGATCTGGTCGAGGTGACCGGCAACCTCAAGCCGGGCGAGAAGGTCGTCACCAAGGGCAGTTTGTTCATCGACCGCGCCGCTTCCGGCAGCTAGAGCAGAATGATCGTGGATTTGAATCGGGTCGTCCGCGGGTCGAACTCACCTCTCCCGGCATGCGGGGAGAGGCATAGGCCGCTTTCGGCGGCAGTCCTTAACGTCGAAGCACGGCTTCGGCTATCTTGCACCGCAGGTGCACTGGGTGAGGGGGCTTTCCGCGAGTCCAACACTCACCGGCTTCGCGGAGACGCCATCCCACTCCGACCCTCTCCCCGCAAGCAGGGAGAGGGAGAATGCTGACCTGAGAATGGATCGCCTTGTCGCCCTAGCCGTCGAACGCCGCTACCTGATGGTCGGCATGTTCGTCGTCGTCTTCATCGGTGGCCTGCTCGCGTTCCGGCAACTCAACATCGAGGCCTATCCCGATCCGACCCCGCCGATGGTCGATATCGTGACGCAAAGCCCCGGACTGTCGGCGGAAGAGATCGAGCGTTACATCACGATCCCGATCGAGGCCGGCGTCTCCGGCATCAAGAACCTGCGCACCATCCGCACCATCTCCCTGTACGGCCTGTCCGACGTCAAGCTGCAGTTCTCCTTCGACTATACGTATGAGGAGGCGCTGCAGCAGGTCCTGAACCGGCTGGCGCAGCTGCCGCCGTTGCCGGGCAATGTGCAGCCGACGATTTCACCGCTCAGCCCGATCGGCGAAATATTCCGCTATCGCCTCACCGGTCCGCCGAACTACAGCGTGCTCGACCTCAAGACGCTGCAGGACTGGGTGCTGCAGCGGCGCTTTCGCGCGGTACCGGGCGTGATCGACGTCGTCGGCTGGGGCGGCAAGACCAAGACCTACGAGCTGCAGGTCGACTTCAACAAGCTGGTCGCCAACGGGCTGACCCTGCCGCAGGTGCTGCAAGCCGTCAGCAACTCCAACATCAATGTCGGCGGCAACACCGTCAATATCGGTCCGCAGTCCGCCGTCGTGCGCGGCGTCGGGCTGATCCGTTCGATCGACGATCTCTCCAACACCATGTTGTCGCAGAGCGGGGGCAATCCCGTGCTGGTCAAGGACATCGCGACCGTGACCGTCGGCGAAAAACCGCGGCTTGGTATCGCCGGCATGGACGACGCCGACGACATCGTGCAGGGCATTGTCCTGATGCGGCGCGGCGAACAGTCCTCGCCAACCATCGCGCGGGTCGAAAAGCTGGTCAACGAGATTAACAATTCATCGATCCTGCCGCCGGGTGTGAAGATCGAGCGCATCTACGACCGCAAGGATCTGATCGACCTCACCACCCACACCGTGCTCCACAACATGGTGCTCGGAATCCTCCTGATCGTGCTGCTGCAATGGCTATTCCTCGGCGATCTCCGCAGCGCGCTGATCGTCGGCGCCACGATCCCGTTCGCGCTGTTCTTTGCGGTGATCATCCTGGTGCTGCGCGGCGAGTCCGCCAACCTTCTCTCGGTAGGCGCGATCGATTTCGGCCTCATCGTGGATGCCACCGTGGTCATGGTGGAGGCGATCTTCAGGCGATTGTCGCAGACCGCCGAACTGTCGCCGGCGGAGGAGAGCCATATCTCGCCGGAGACGGCGATGGGCATGAGGAATCATGCCATCCTGTCGGCCGCCTCGGACGTGTCGCGCTCGATCTTCTTCGCTGCTGCCATCATCATCGCGGCTTTCCTGCCGCTCTTCACGCTCAGCGGCGTCGAGGGCAACATCTTCGGGCCGATGGCGCGCACCTACGCCTACGCGCTCGCCGGCGGCCTGCTCGCAACCTTCACCGTGACGCCGGCCTTGAGTGCGATCATTCTTCCCGCGCACATTCGCGACACCGAAACGTGGATCGTGAAATGGCTCGAGCGCATCTATGTGCCGGGACTGCGCTGGGCGATTGCCAACCGCAAGATCGTGATGACGGCCGCGGCCGGATTGGTGGTCCTGACCATTGTGTTCGTGCGGATGCTGGGCCTGGAATTTCTGCCCAAGCTCGAGGAAGGCAACCTCTGGATCCGTGCGACGCTGCCGCCGACCATCTCGCTCCAGGAGGGAAACACGTATGTCAACGAGATGCGCCGGGTCATCCGCGCGCGCCCGGAGGTGGAATCGGTCGTCTCGCAGCACGGCCGTCCGGACGACGGCACCGACGCGGCCGGCCAGTTCAACGCGGAGTTCTTTGCGCCGCTGAAGCCGGTCAGTCAGTGGCCTGGCACCCATGACAAGGAAGAACTGACGGCCCAGCTGCTGGCGCAGTTGCAGGAGAAATTTCCCGGTGTCGAGTTCAACTTCTCGCAGTATCTTCAGGACAACGTTTCCGAGGCGGTGTCCGGTGTGAAGGGTGAGAACTCGATCAAGCTGTTCGGCAACGACCTGCGCGCGCTCACCGACACCGCCAACCAGATCAAGCAGGTGCTCTCGACCGTACAGGGTGTCACGGATCTCGCGGTGTTCACCTCGCTCGGCCAGCCGACCATCCAGATCGACATCGACCGTGCCCGCGCCGCGCGCTACGGGCTTACCCCGGGCGACATCAATGCCACCATCAAGGTCGCAATCGGCGGCGATTCCGCCGGCGACCTCTACGAGCCCGGCAGCGACCGCCATTTCCCGATCATTGTGCGGCTGGCGCCCGAGTATCGCAAGAGCGCGGAGGCGATCCATAACTTGCGTATCGGTGTTGCCGGGCAGGGCGGGGGGATCACGCAGATTCCGCTCAGCGAAGTAGCCTCCATCAACCTGGTGTCAGGTGCGGCCTATATCTATCGCGAGCAGCAGGAACGCTATCTGCCGATCAAGTTCTCGGTGCGCGAGCGCGACCTCGGCAGCGCCATCCGGGAAGCGCAGGAGAAGATCGCAGCCCAGGTGCAACTGCCGACGGGATCCCGCATCGAATGGGTCGGTGAGTTCGGCAATCTGCAGGATGCCATCAGGCGGCTGTCGATCGTGGTGCCGATCAGCCTCGGGCTGATTGCCATTCTGCTCTGGTTCAATTTCGGCTCCATGGTCGATACCCTGCTCGCGATGAGCGTGATCCCGATGGCGATCTTCGGCGGCGTGCTGGGTCTCCTGATCACGGGCACCCCGTTCAGCGTGTCAGCCGCGATCGGCTTCATCGCGCTGTTCGGCATCGCCGTCATGGACGGCATCATCATCCTGTCGCAGTACAACCAGCTGATCGAGGAGGGGATGGAGCGGATGCAGGCCGTTGTCCGCACCGGCGAATTGCAGATGCGGCCCGTGCTGATGACCTGCGTCGTCGCCGGCGTCGGCCTTTTGCCTGCCGCGCTGTCGGAGGGCATCGGCTCGCAGGTGCAAAAGCCGCTCGCCGTCGTTGTAGTCACGGGCATGATGCTGGCGCCGCTGGTGATCCTGGTGACGCTGCCGGTTCTGATCTCGTATTTCTCCCGGCGTACGGCACGCTAGGCGCCGCCGCGGCGACGCCACGAGCATCGCTCAGAATCCGTAGAGCCGCGCCGGATTGTCGACGAGGATCTTCTTGCGCACCGCCGCGTCCGGCGCCCACACCGGAAGCTGGTTGAGCAGCCGCCCGTCATCGATCTGGAACAACGCGGTCACCTCGGTCGGCTTGCGGCCGGGCGGCGTCACCGAATCCGGATGCGGCCAGTCGGTGCCCCAGACGATGCGGTCGGAATTGGCTGCGATCAGCATCTTCGCGAGAAAGACGCAGTCCTGGTAATCAGGCGCCTGTGTCGAGGCGCGATAGGCGCCGGAAATTTTCACGTAGGCCTTGCCGGATTTCACGAGGTCGACGAGATCGGAGAAGCCCGGCTGCTCCACGCCGAGCGCGGCCTGCGCACCGCCGAAATGGTCGAATACCACCGGCACGGGCGCACTCAGGACCAGATCCTTGATGGCCGTTATCATGGGCAGGTTGGTGTAAAGCTGGACGTGCCAGCCGCGCGCCTTCATGCGCTCCACGGCCGCGGCGAAGCGCGTACGGCCGACATTGGGATCGTTGATGCCGCCGGTTGCGAGGTTGAGGCGAATGCCGCGGAAGCCGGCCTTGTGCATGGCGTCGAGGTCGCTCTCGCTCGTCTTGTCGTCGATCACGGCAACCGCCCGCGCGCTGGTGCCGCGAGCCATCATGCCGAACTGGGTGGCGGAATTGTCGGTCCCGTAGACACTGGGCGTGACGATCACCACGCGCTCGATGCGAAGCGCCTTGTGCAGCGCGCTCATCTCCTCGGGCGAGGCGGGCTCTGGCGTGTAGACGCGGCCGGCGAAGAACGGGAATTTCCCGACATCGCCGTGAATATGCGTGTGGCAGTCGCAGGCGTGCTCGGGAATGTCGAAGTTGACCGGTGTCGAGGGCTGCGCCGCCTTGGCCAAAACGTTTCGGTTCTGCATGAGGGCCCCGGCGGCAATGGAGGCGAGCAGCATGGTGCGTCGCGTCAGCATGGGTTCTCTCCCTGTTCGGCTCGTCGCGTGCTTGTTCCTACACGCTTGGGACGGGAGAATAGCAGGTTACGCAGCCAGTGCACGCGCCGCGCGTATCAATGCTACATTGCCCGCGGCCACCGTTCCGTCAGGAAGGAACTTGCCGTCCTCGAGCCCGATCCGCCCATCAAGGCCCTGTTGCAGCGCTTCGCGGTAGAAGTCCCACATCGTGGCATCAAGTCCGTGCAGCAGGCGAGGCAGGCGGATGCCGGCGCGGTCGAGGATGGCCAGGACACCGCGATAGGCCTGCACTCCGGCTGAAAGGTCCTGTTCGTTGATCTCGATCAGCACGCGCAGGCAGCGTGTGGCGGCGGGATGCGCAATGAATTTCCCGGCGTCTGCCAGCGACCAGATGCCGGCCTCGACGCCAATGCCCTTCGAAAGCGCAAGCTCGATCACTTCAGCGGAATCATCTTCGATCAGGTTGATCGAGACATAGTCCGGCAGGACCTGCCATGCCCGCATATGATCCTGACGCGCGCGGCCTTTTGGCGGAATCCACCAGCCGGTGGAAAGCCCAAGCGGCACGCCGGGGACGGCGGCCCGCACGGCGTCCAGCGTGCGCGCGACATCATCCGGATGCAGGCTCTCCCTGCCGTCGCTGCCCCGAACATGAAGGTGGATTTGCTCCGCGCCGGCCTCGACGACGGCCTTTGCGTCCACGGCAAGTTCATCGGCCGACAGTGGAAGCGCGGGGTGAAAGTCCCGGGTGCGGCCGCCGTTCAGACAGGCTTGCAGCATGGAAGACACTCCGCGTTTAGGCTTCGTCGAACCGGAGGCGCGCGCTTCGCAACGCAGTAGTAAATCACCGCCCCGATGGCGTGCGCAGGCCGTGCCAGGCGTCGCGGACCTGATGGTAGTGCACCTCGGGCAGATAGTCCGGCGTGTTCAGATTGAGCGTCTTTACATCGAGCCGGCCGATGGCGCTGAGCAGGGTGTATGAGGCGATAACGCGGTCGCGCTGCGCGCCGATCAGCCGCGCCTTGGCCTGGATCAGATCTTGCTGCGAGTTCAAGACGTCCACCGTGGTGCGCTGGCCGCCGGCCGCTTCCTTTTGAACGCCCGCCAGCGCGACGGTCGCGGCCCGGACCTCCGATTCGGCGGCGGAGACGGCGATCTTGGCGCCCTCGTTGGCGACCCAGGCGCTGATCGCTGCGGTGCGGGCCTGGTTGCGAACCTGCTCCAGCACCATCCGGCTTTGCGAAGCTAGCTCCTTGGACTGCCGGGTCTGCGAAGCTGCGGTTCCCCCGTCATAGATCGGCTGGTTCAGCTGCCCGATGATCGAGGCCTGGTCGGTGCCGCGGGTGCCGAGAGTCGGGTCGTTGTCGCGGCTCTTGCTGGCGCTGCCCTGCACGGTAATGGTCGGCAACAGGCTGCTCTCGGCGACGCGGATCGTGGTGCTGGCGACGTCGACATCGAAACCGGCAGCCATCACCGCGGGGTGCTGGTTAAATGCGAGTTGCGTCGCATCTTCGCGATTGCGCGGGCCAAAACGGTCCACCGTCTGTGCCGGCTGCAGATGCGAGGGCGGATTGCCGATGACCTGTGCATAGGTGGCCTGACTGATGGCGAGGGCAACCTCGGCCGCATTCAAGTCGGATAGGCCGCGGTTGAGGCGGGCTTCGGCCTGAGCGGTATCGGTCGGGGTGACGTCGCCGGCGTTGAGCCGCTTCTGTGTGATGCTCTGGGTCTCGCGCAGGAAGGCGACGTTGGCGCGCTGGGCTTCGACCAACGACTGGTTCGCGAGCACGTTGGTGTAGGCGGTCACGGCATCCAGCAGCACGCCCTGACCGACATTGCGCAGCGCCTCGCGGCCGGAGCTGACCTGCAATTCCGCCACCCGCACGCTGTGGGCGGTCTTGAACCCGTTGAACAGCACCTGCGTGACGGTAACCCCGATCTGCCAAGGCTTTAGCGAGGCGGTTTGAACCGTGTTGTCAGGCAGGAGGTCGCGCACCTGCTGCAGGCCGGCGCTCAGAGTTGCGACGATCTGCGGGCGGTAACCTGCTAGCGCCTGTGGAACATTTTCATCGGTGGCGCGCTGACGCGCGCGCTCCGCATTGAGCAGCGGATTGGTCTGGTAGGCCCGCGCCAGGGCGTCGGGAAGGCTCTCGGCAGCCGCGGGCGTGGCAAAGGCAGCGCAAGCGATCACGCCAAGGCAGATGCCCGACCGAAGCACACGCCTTGCTATGTCGTGACCACCGCTCGCGTCACGCCTTACCATCTCATCTCGCAACTCAACCCCACAAGCCGTCCGCCCCCGCCGACGGCGTTGTCACGTCTACTGTTTACGAGGAAGCGCCGCCACTGACAAAGGGCCGCGCGACATCTGCACATCAAATCGGTGCTTGGCTGTTGCCGGTTCGTCACATACGAATCCACGCGGCAAATCGGCTATTGCCAACCGCCGGCGGATCACACGATTCGGTGAGCCGCCCCGTTCATCTTGCCCGGGGTTTGCCTTTGATACCAAAGCTGTTTTCGGAACCCGACGCCGTTGTCGATGAGATTGTGCGCGACGTCGGTAAGAATCTCGTAGTCGGCTTGCCTCTTGGTCTTGGCAAGGCCAATCACATCGTCAATGCGCTGTATGCGCGGGCGGCGGCCGATCCCACGATCAATCTCACCCTGTTCTCGGCACTGACGCTGGAGAAGCCGAAGCCGGCAAGTCTCCTCGAATCGCGATTCGGCGGGCCGGTGTTCGAGCGGCTGTTCGGCGGTTATCCCGACCTCGCCTACGTCGCGCCGCTACGTGCCGGCCGGCTGCCTGCCAACATCAAGGTGCTGGAGTTCTTCTTCCTGGCGGGCAGGTGGCTGCACGTGCCGTTAGCGCAACAGCACTATATTTCCGCGAACTACACCCACGCCGCATCCTATCTCCTTGAGCGCGGGCTCAATGTCGTGCTGCAGCTGGTGGCAAAGCGCGTGGTCGATGGCGAAACCCGCTACAGCCTGAGCTGCAACACCGATATCACCCTCGACATCATGCGCGCGCGTGCCGATGGTCGCGCTGCGTTCAAGCTGATCGGGCAGGTCAATTCCGAGCTGCCGTTCATGCCCGGACCGGGCGACCTGCCCGCGCAGGAGTTCAGCGCGGTGCTGGACTCCAGCAAAACCGATTTCCCGCTATTTGCACCGCCGGCCGAGCCGGTCAGCGATGCGAAATACGCGATCGGCCTTCATGCGGCCAGTCTGGTACGCGACGGCGGCACGCTTCAGATCGGCATCGGACAGGTGGGCGATGCCCTGGCGCAGGGGCTCATCGTGCGCCACCGCAACAACGCGCAATTTCTCGAAGTAATGGCGCGCCTCGCGCCGGGAAGAGCGCTGCGCGAAGCCGGCAGGTTCGACAAGGGCCTCTACGGCGTCAGCGAAATGGTGTTCGAGGCGTTCCTCGGCCTGATCGAAGCCGGCATCCTTAGGCGCGAAGTCGACGGCGTGATCCTGCACGGCGCTTTTTTTCTCGGATCGAAGGCGTTTTATCGCTCCCTGCGCGAGATGAAGAGCGAGGAGATTGCCCGCATCTGCATGATGCCGGTTTCCTTCACCAATGCGCTTTATGGGGATGAGAACGCCAAACGGCGGGCGCGGGTGGATGCTCGCTTCGTCAATAATGCGATGATAGCTACGCTGATGGGCGCAGCGGTCTCGGATGGCCTCGAGGACGGACAGGTGATCAGCGGGGTCGGCGGCCAGTATAATTTCGTGGCGCAGGCATTTGCGCTTGCCGGCGCGCGCTCGCTGCTGACGCTGGAGGCGGCGCGCCTTGCGGGGCGCAACGTGCAATCCAACATCCGCTGGAGTTACGGGCACGAGACCGTTCCGCGGCATCTGCGCGACGTGTTCGTCACCGAGTATGGCGTAGCCGACGTACGCGGAAAATCCGACGAGGACGTGATCGCCGCGATGCTAGGAATTGCGGATTCCCGCTTTCAGGACGAACTGGCACGGCAGGCGAAGGACGCCGGCAAATTACCGAAGGCCTTTGAGATTCCCGCCGCCCATCGCGAGAACTTTCCGGAGCGAATCGCAGCTGCGCTGAAGCCAGCGCGCGAGGCGGGGCTGTTGCCGTCGTTTCCGTTCGGCAGCGATTTTACGGCGGTCGAGCAGCGGTTGATCCCGGCGCTGCAGCTGTTGCAGGCGGCGCAGCGCACACCGGCGAAACTGCCGCGCCTGCTGTGGCAAGGTTTGACGCGCACGCCCGATGCCGCCGACGAGGAATGCCTCGCGCGCCTTGACCTCGACCGGCCCAAGACCCTTGCCGAGCGATTCTATCGCGCGCTGGTCAGCGCGGCGCTAAAAAGGACGAAGTAGTTTCGAAGCGAGGCAAAGCGAGACGTTTCAACCTTTGGCATCGCGCTGGCGCGGGTGGGCACGGCGCATTCGTGCCTTTTGCCCAACCCTGCAGCACCTCGCTTCGTCCGGGGCACGAGAGTTAACGATTTCTGTTCACCGGTTTGCGCTTCTCAATGAAGGCGGCCATGCCTTCGGAGCGGTCTTCCAGCGCAAAGGTCGCGTGAAAGAGGTTGCGCTCGACATTGAGGCCTTCCGACAGCGGGGTCTCGAACGCGCGGTTCACGGCTTCCTTGGCCATGGCTGCGGCGGGGCGCGACATCGAGGCGATCTTTTCGGCAGCCGTCATGACTTCGCCCATCAGTTGATCGGCGGGCACGACGCGGCTGACGAGGCCGGAGCGCTCGGCCTCGGCTGCATCCATCATGCGCCCTGTGAGGCAGAGGTCCATCGCCTTGGATTTTCCGACCGCGCGGGTCAGACGCTGGGTGCCTCCGATGCCCGGGATGGTGCCGAGGGTGATCTCGGGCTGGCCGAACTTGGCGGTATCGGCGGCGATGATGATGTCGCACATCATGGCGAGCTCGCAGCCGCCGCCCAGCGCGTAGCCGCTCACTGCCGCAATGGTCGGCTTGCGGCAGCGCGCGATGCGATCGCCGCCGATTGCGGCGAAATCCGAGGAGAACATGTCGATGAAGCCCTTCGGCTGCATCTCCTTGATGTCGGCGCCGGCGGCAAAGGCCTTTTCGCTGCCGGTGACCACGATGCAGCCAATCGCCTCGTCCGCTTCGAGGTCGTCGACGGCGGCGGCGATCTCGCGGAAAACGCTAAACGAGAGCGCATTGAGCATCTTCGGCCGGTTCAGCGTAATGACTCCGACCGCGCCCTTGGATTCGACGATGATGTGTTCGAACGTGCTCATGAGTCACCCCGGTTGAAATTTTGAGGCGACATTGCCCTCTGGAGGGCAGGGCATCAAGAGGCCCGGACGCGCCCGGAAACGAGCGCGCTGGGAGTTGGAGGGTACGCGGTTACGCCATGAACATGCGTGCGGCAGACGCAATCGTGAGCAGTGCGCCGAAAGCGATGAAGATCTTGCCGATCAGTGAGGTCTGGTCCCAGGTCGAGCCCTCCTGGGCGACGCTGTTTTCCGCGGCTGGAGGCTTGGCAGGCACCACGGCGACGGTAGTCTGCGACGGCGACGTTGGTTCCTGCAGCGCCTTGTCGAGCTCGTTGAGCTGATCGGCTTCGACCACCTGCATGGTGGTAGTGGTGATGGTAGTGACGGCGCCCTGGTCGTCCGCCGGCCGGTCGCTGACCAGAAGCGCGTTCGCCCGCGCGGTCATGGCGCGCGCTGTGTCGTCGACGACCTCGTCTCTCATTCGGGCATTGGCATTGGCGACCGAGCCCGGAAGTTCTCCGGCCTCGGCGAGGTCGGTCTGAGCGTACTTGTTCTCCTCCGAGGATTTTTGCGCCGGGCGGGCACTATTGCGGCGGGCGTGACGTTTGTGCTCGCGCGCCTGCTTCACCTCCTTGGAGGTGCTGAACTGTTCGGACTTCGTTTCGGCCGCGTCGGGCGCCGCGACGGTCGAACTCACGCCTGTCACACTTACCAGCAGCCCTGCAGCTGCTATCAACGCCACGCGCCCGCCGGCTTTGATGGTCATTGCTAGTCTCCCCAATTCCCCCGCCCGTTGCAACATGAGACCCCGCTGCGTGTTCACAGCGCGGCGGAAAATGGGAATCTTCGGGCAACACCGGGCGAAATCGCGGCACTCTGATCGCGCCCGCGATGTGATCTGCGCAGCCTCATATGCACGCAATTTCGGGTTTCCAGACCCGGTGCGACCTGCCGAAATCGATGTTATGAGCTTGCTCGGCAGGCCGAAGAGGCGGCCCGCAGATTACGATGGCCGGCCGGCTTTCTTTGGGCTCTCCCGTGATAGATCACGAACTCGTGATCTTTAGTTCTCGGGCGTAACAAATTGAAAGACAGGCCGAATTATCAGGTGGAGCGCGGGGTGCGCGAACGTGAGGACGAATGGACCGGCCTGATGCGGCGGGCCGTTTCAGGCGACGACGGGGCGTATCATCGCCTGCTCAGGAGCGTCACGCCGGTGCTCCGGGCCACGGCGCGCCGAGGCCTGTCGAGGGCCGGACAACCGGTCGATCAGTCCGAGGATATCGTGCAGGACATCTTGCTGGCGGTGCATTTGAAGCGTCACACTTGGGACACGAACGCCCCGTTCGCGCCCTGGTTGTTCGCGATCGCCCGCAACAAGCTGATCGATTTGCTGCGCCGAAAAGGACGCCGCGTTTTCGTCGATATCAATGATTTCGCCGAAACGCTTGCCGGCGAGCCTGCGCCGGAGACGGCGCCGGCGGGCGAAGTTGCAGCGCAATTGCAGACGTTGCCGGCGCGGCAGCGCGAGGTGCTGCAGTCGATTGCTGTGGAGAGCGCCTCCATCAAGGAGACCGCGAAGAAATTTTCCATGAGCGAGGGTGCGGTGCGGGTGGCGCTGCATCGCGGCCTGGCGAGCCTGACGGCCAGGCTGAGGGAGCAGTGAGAATGGACACCGAACAGCTCATTCGTACGCTGGCGGCCGACAATTCGCACCGAGCACGTCCCGTATCCTACGTGCTGATGCTGGCGCTGCTGGCCGCGGCACCGGTCACGCTGTTGATCTTCTTCGCCGAGCTCGGCCTGCGGCCGGACATCATGACGGCAATCCGCGACCCGTTTTTCGACCTGAAACTCGCGGTGACGCTGGCGCTCGCGATCTCGGCGATTGCGGTCGCCCTGCATTTATCGCGCCCGGAAGCCTCGCTGCGCGGCTTCGGCTGGTTTCTGCTCATCCCTGCGGGCCTCCTGGTGGCCGGCATCAGCGGCGAGATGATGATGCCGCAGCGCGCGTCGGTGATGACGCGCATTATCGGCAACAACTCGAAATACTGCACTGTCGCTATAACGGCTTTGTCGTTGCCCTTGCTGATCGCCGCACTCGTCGGTTTGCGCCACGGCGCGCCGGCGCGGCCGGCGATATCAGGTGCGATTGCTGGGCTGCTGTCTGCCGGCTTGGCGGCGGTGCTCTATGCTTCTCATTGCACCGACGACTCGCCGCTGTTCGTCGCGATCTGGTACACGCTTGCGGCCGCGCTCGTTGCGGCCCTCGGTGCGCTGATGGGTCCGCGGGTGTTAAAATACTAAATTAGGCGTGAACTGACACTGATTGTGAACGGGCGTGCCGTCGTAAGCCACATGATGAGCGGGATGCCGGGCTTGAAGCCGACATTACGGGAGCAAGTTCAGTAAGGCAGAACGGGTGCTCCGATCGCGTTGACCAGCCGAGGATGTGCGCCAGGGGAAGTGGCGGGCCCTATCAGAAACAACCCTACGCAGAGCGACACTCAGTCATGAGGCCGGTCAGACATCCGGGAAAGAATTTCGGCTGGCTGTGAAGTACTTTACATCACTTTGTTGCCGGCCTGCGTTAGGAAAGGCTTCTTGCTTTCAGGAGGCATCCGATGTTCGCGACAATCAAATGGAACTCCCGAATTAATGCTCGCGAATGGATAATGATGGCGGGAGCCCTCATCGTCCAACTCAGGGCACTGAATCCAAAACGACAGAAGAGTGAAAGCAAACCAAGGCAGCCACTCTGGAAACACTTCGACGATACCCATCATTGGGACTCGACCGCGGAGGAATGGGTCCCCAACCATTACCAGTGATCGCGCAACGCATTGGGCGTCCCCGCGGGATTCCTGTTACTGGAGGGCTGTCGAGAGGTGCGCTCGCATGCAAGTAGCGGGATCGGGACGCAAGTTCCTGCCGCCCCGAGCACGCCCGATCTATGGGTACTCGGCTTAGTTTACGCAGCCGGGACGTTCTGTTGCTGCATGCGCTGGAAGCGCAGCACCTGCTGCGCGGTCGAGGGTCGCAACTGCTCGTAGGTAACCTTGCAGCCCGCCAGGTCAGTGGGGTCGCCGCCGGCTAGATCGTCGCGCAAATTGATGATCGCCTTCACCGTCGACCACGAGAAGCCCGCGACCTTGGCGAGGATCATAATGCCTTCGGCCCGGCTCTCCACCATCATGTTCTCGGCAAGCGTGACTGTCACGTTGGCCAGCGCCGCGATCGAGGCGTTTGTCTCGTCGAACTTGCCGGCTTCGGCGAAGGAAGCGACTTGCAACTCGTCGAGCCGTCCGTCATCGAACAGCGACTTCACCAGCGCGTGCGCAATCTCCGTCTGTTCGGTGACGGCGGATTTGGACGAGCGCGCGCGGCGCGTGGCCTCTTTGACCGCGCCGGAGACCTGCCTGGCCTGGCCGGGATTGGCTGACGCCAGCCGCTCCCTGACCGCGTCGGAGGCTTTTGCCAGCAGCTTCAGATAGAGATGCCGCGGCAGGGAAGGGCGCAGGCCGACACAGGTGGCGAGGTCGTCATCGTGCTCGGCGCGATTGACGAGGCGGCTGAATCCGCGCTCGGTGAACTCGGCGCCGGGGTTGTTGACAGTGTTCTGCACGACTTCGTCATTGCCGCGCAACACCAGCACGTCGGTGACCGCGCTGGACAGCTCTTTGCGGTTCGAGATCGCCATCAGATGCGCCTGGCTCTTGTTGCGTACCGCCTCGATCAGGGTGTCGTCGTCGAGCCGGCTGGACTGCGTCAGCACCGGTCCTGCCACCTCGATGATGTCGTCGAGAGCGAGCGCCTTGATCGTCAGCGGGGGCGCGGTGTCGACTGGCGCGAGGCGGTTCGCGAGCAACGCCTTGGCCGACGTTTCGATGTGCAGCATCAGGCACTGAAACACGTCGTCGAACAGGCCGATCTGCTCGTCGGAATAGTCCACAGCATTGCCGAGAAAGAGATCGGTGACCCGGCGCAGCGCCTCGACGCGCCGCGCGACGGTGCCGTGGGCGAGGGTGGCCTGCAGTTCGTCGAGCAGGTTCTCGGGGGGCTTGCCGGACTTCGAACTCATGACTCTATCCTGGAGCGTTGCCGGCGGCGGATCCTCCGCTTCCGGTGGCGGAATGTTTTCAGGCACAGGCGATGCGGTTGCGTCCCTGTCCCTTGGCCGCATAGAGCGCCCTGTCGGCGCGCGCGAGGAAACTGTCGGTGGTCTCGTGCGGCTTCAGCGTGGCGACACCTGCGGAGAGCGTCACCGTCAGGCCGGGAGAAAACGCGCTCCAGTCGAGATCGGCGACAATGGCACGCAGCCGGTCCAGCGCGCGCGCCGCGCCCTCGTTCGGCATGTCCGGCAGCAACAGCAGGAATTCCTCGCCGCCATAGCGGCCGAAGCGGTCGACGCTGCGGATATTGGCGAACATGGTAACGGCGAAGGTGCGCAGCACCTCGTCGCCGGTGGGATGACCATAGGTGTCGTTGACGCGCTTGAAATGATCGAGGTCGATCAGCGCGATGGAGCAGGGCGAGCCGCTGCGCGATGCGCGAGCGATTTCTTCATCCAGCAAGCGCATGATGCAGCGGCGGTTGAACGCGCCGGTCAGCTCGTCGAGCTCGGCGAGCTCCTCAATGCGCCTGTAGGCCTCCTTCAGTTTCAACCCACTCTGGTACAGCGATTGTTTCAATGAGCTGGAGAAAATGCCGAGGAACATGCAGCGGCCGATGGTGAGCGTGAAAACCAGCATGGTGGCGAAGCGCTCGATATGGCTGCCATGCGGCATCGCGATCGGCTTGTCGGTGAGAAGAAACAGGCCGGCCAGGCCCAGCGCCATCGTGGTCCAGATCATCGCGGTCTGGCTCGGCGTCGAGCGCAGCGAGGCGAAGCTGAACACGGTGAAGAGGGAGCACAGGAACATCACGCCCGCTTGCGGCGCGATGTAGGTGAAACCGACCATGATCATCATGTTCACGGCCGACTGCGGCGCGACCATGTAATGGTCCTTGAAGCGGTCGTTGATGCCGGACTGCGAAATCACGATAGCAAGTCCCGCGAAGGCGAGACCGCAGAGCGCATAAAGCGGCCCGACCCAGAAGGGCACGGTCCCGGCATAGGCGTAAATCAGCAGGAGGCCGGCATCGATGACATAGCTGACCCCGATCATTCCCTGGATCTGGCGGCGCTGCCTGGCCCGGCGCGCCAGTGTCCCCGCCGGAAGACGCGAAGGCGCGACCTCGCCCTCGGACGCAACCGGGTTCAGGAAGGATTGCGCAGCGGTGCCCATGGTCTCGCGATCGGCTGGAGCCTGCCCGAAAATGTACGTGGGAAAGCCTTTAGGTTTGGTATCTTCCAGCTTAATCCCGCTCCGTCGATCGCCGGTTTTGCTGTTGTCTTTCAATGGAAACGGCTGCAGCCGCAGCCATGGAGTGAGTTGCCGGGAAGACGACACCAAAAGGTGTGCGACCGCTGCGTTGGAGGCGAAGGGTTGATATGGTCGCCTCAGCGTCAGTACGCGTAGAGGTATAATAATACGCTAGGCGGCCAAAGAGCCACGGCCAGGGTACGGGCGGGAATTTGTCCGCCCTTTTGTGGGGTACGTCACATATGCATTTTCGTAGTTGCGATAAGTTGAAGAATCTTACCTCCTGCATCGAACCACAGCGCATTTCCACCCGACCAATCCTGCGAGACGGCAATTGAGCGCGACACAGGCGGCTACGGACGAAGTCCTTATCGCCCGGATCGCTCAAGGCGACCGGCTCGCCATGCAGGTGCTGTATGGACGGCACCATGTCAGGGTGTTCCGTTTCGGGCTTCGGCTCGTCCGGGACGAACAGATTGCGGAAGATCTCATCAGTGAGGTTTTTCTCGATGTGTGGCGTCAGGCCGGAAAGTTCGAAGGCCGATCCGCTGTCTCTACCTGGCTCTTGGCGATTACCCGGTTCAAGGCCCTCTCTGCGCTCAGGCGCAGGAAGGACGCTGAACTGGACGACGAGGCGGCCAACGCGATCGAGGATAGTTCCGACGATCCCGAAGTGTCCGTCCAGAAGAAGGATACGAGTGAAGCGTTGCGGAAATGCCTGACGGCACTTTCCGCGGACCATCGGGAGATCGTCGATCTCGTCTACTACCACGAGAAGTCCGTGGAAGAGGTGGCGCAGATCGTCGGCATTCCGGAGAACACCGTGAAGACGCGCCTGTTCTATGCGCGCAAGAAGCTGGCTGAGCTACTGAAAGCAGCCGGAATTGAACGAGGCTGGCCATGATGGCAATGAGCAAAAAGATGCTGGGCGAGCCCGGCGAGATCGAGATGCTGCTGCCGTGGCATGCCGCCGGCACGTTGAATGCGCGTGACGCGCGCCGTGTCGAGGAAGCGCTGGCCCGCGATCCGGAATTGGCGAAGCAATATGCCGTGATCCGCGAGGAATATGCGCAAACCATTCACCTCAACGAGAGCCTGGGCGCTCCCTCCGTGCGCGCCATGCAGAAGCTGTTTGCGGCGATCGATGGAGAGCCCGTGCGAAAGCCGTCGCCGACGGCTCGCTTCTCCACAGCCATCGCGCAGTTCTTTGCAAGCCTTTCGCCGCGCACGCTGGCCTGGTCGGCCGGGGCGGCCGCGTTCGCGCTTCTGCTGCAGGCAGGCGTGATCGGCGCCGTACTGCTCGGCGGCCAGACGTACCAGACCGCTTCGCTGAGCGTGAACGAGAGGCCCGCGGCAAGGATGACCCGCGAGCTTGTCGCGGCCGGCACGCCGCCGCGTGCGCTGGTGCGCTTTGCGCCCGACGCGAAGATGTCCGACATCAACGCGCTGCTCGACAATTACCAGGCCACCGTCGTCGGCGGCGCCAACGGGTTGTTCCGCCTGCAGTTCGGCAGCAAGTCGATGAGCAAGGACGAGGTCGCCGGCCTGATGAGCAAGCTGCGTGGCGAGAAGATCGTCAGCCTCGCCGAGTCCGCGCCGTAAGTCTTTGGTCGCGGCGGCTTGCGCAATACCGAGGTCTCATGGTTGCTGAAGGAATCAGGGGGCGGATGAAGGTCGGTTTCGCCGCGATCGCGCTCGCCGTGGCCGTTGCATCGCTGGCCTTGCTCGGCATGCCGCAGGCGTCCGCGCAGGCGATCATGCGCACGCCGAACCTCAACGTCCAGCCTCGCATTCCGGCCATCAATCCCACCATTGCCCCGCGGGTCGATACCAATGTTGCGGCCCGTCCCAACATGGTCACCGGCGCGGGCCGCGTGACGCCGCGCGTCACTCCGACCACCACGCCCTCCATGCGCGCGCGCGTCAACCCGAACTCGACGATGCCCCACGCTCGGTATTCGCCGAACCTTTATCCTGTCTGCCAGGCCGCCGATCGCGATGTCAGTGGCGAATGCCAGGGCACTCCTGTCGCGTCAGGCGACGGGGGCAGGACCGGCGGCAAGTCGGCAAAAGGCAAGGGAAAGGGCAGGGGTCCGAATTCGCCCTCTACCGCAACCGTCTCCCTCAGCTTCCCCAACGAACTGGTGGCCGAGATCGACGGCGCGATGTCGGAGGAGCAGGTGCGTGCGCTCGCGCAGCGTCACGGCATGGTGCTGGTCGAATCGCAGAATTTGCCGCTGATCGGCGCCACCATCGGCCTGTTCCGCATCACGAACGGCCGTCCGCTCGACGCCGCACGCCGCGATTTTGCCGCCGACGGCAGCGTGCGCGCGGTGCAGTTGAACTGGCGCTATCTGTCGCAGGACAGCAAGCCGCTTGCCGAAGGCGATCCCGCGCAATATGCGGTGAAAAAACTCAGGTTGCCGCAGGCGCACAAGCTGGCGCACGGCATGAATGTGACGGTCGCAGTGATCGACTCCGGCATCGACGCCGGCCATCCCGAGCTTGCGAATACGATCACCGACAATTTCGACGCGCTGGGCAGCAAGGAAGGGCCTCACGTCCATGGCACCGGCATTGCGGGCGCCATTGCTGCGCACGGCAGGTTGAGGGGCAGCGCGCCGGAGGCGCGCATCATCGCCATTCGCGCGTTCGCGAGCGCACAGGGCGGTGCCGAAAGCTCGTCCTATATCATCATCAAGAGCCTGAACTATGCTGTGCTGCACGGCGCGCAGATCATCAACATGAGCTTTGCCGGGCCCAAGGATATCCTGATCGAGCGCGGCATCGCGGCGACCGCCGCGCGCGACGTGGTGATGGTGGCGGCAGCCGGCAATGGCGGGCCGAAATCGCCGCCGCTGTTTCCCGCCGCCAACCCGAACGTGATCGCGGTCAGCGGGACCGACTCGCAGGACCGGCTGTTCGCCGCGTCGAACCGCGGCGTCCACGTCGCGCTCGCTGCGCCCGGCGCGGATATCTTCCTGCCGGCGCCGGATCAGAAATACCAGATGACCTCGGGCACCTCGTTCTCGGCGGCCTTTGTTTCGGGCATCGCGGCGCTGCTGCTCGAGCGTAATCCCGCGTTGAAGCCAAACGAAGTGCGCGCCATTCTAACTTCCACGGCCCGCGATCTCGGCACCCCCGGAAAGGACGAACTGTTCGGGTATGGGCAGGCTGACGCGTTTGCCGCGGCTACCGCTGCAACTGCTACGCCATCGGCTCCGGTTGCCGCTGCCCCGCCAAAAGCCGGGGAGAGCGACAATGACGTTTCCGTGAGCCGGGAGCTGAAAGTACCGTCAGCGGCGATGGCATCCGACAAATCGGCCAGCAACGAGCCAAATCGGCCGGCTGCGCAGTAGTTTTCGGCCAAAACGATCCCCGACAAAGAGCCAAAAAAAGCGGTCCGCCTTTGAACGTCCGGCGGTGCCGCGCGACTAATTTGGCGTGGGAGCGGTATTCCCTCCCCATCGGCTATATTCGGCGCGAGCGCCCATCCACCCCAAGCGCCCCATATGGCTTTGACCCGTCCGGTTGTCCCCCCGGACGGGTCTTTTCTTTTATCCAAGGCATTGCCGCCGTCTTCGGGTCGATGCCGTCGCGAGGCAACTTCGTTGCGAAGCCATGGCGCAATCTTTGGAAGGTCGGCCGCTCGAAACCTGTCGGAACTGCTGATCGCCTTATCGAAATTCGCCGGGTTGGAGGCGACGCTTCCCCCCCCCGTAGTCTCAATCAGTCGCTTCAGTTCGGCCCTTGGCGACGATAACGCCGCGGGCGAGAAAGCCGAGCCAGACAGCCTGGCCATGGGGTTCGAGCGCTTGGGATTCGTGCCGACCCACCCAGCATTCAAATTGCAAGTCACAGTGCGCCGAATGCGTTGCGCATCT